>NZ_JOGH01000074.1:0-33252 GCF_000721345.1 Kitasatospora sp. NRRL B-11411
CCCTTTGGCGGGGCGGAAGTTGTTGATTCGGCTGCGCGTGTGCTGGTACTTCTGCGACCGTGCCCGGTGCGGGCGGCGGACGTTCGTCGAGCAGGTCCGAGGGCTGAGCGAGCGTCACCTGCGCTCCAGCACGGGGCTGAAGGACTGGCTGCGGGCCGTCGCCGTCGAACTCGGCGGCCGCGCGGGCGAGCGGCTGTGCCGCAAGCCCAGCGTCACGGCCGGCCGCACCCACCTCCTCGGACTGCTCGAAGTGCCCGAGGTGCTGGAGCGGGCGCCGCGGATGCTCGGCGTCGACGAGTTCGCCTTCCGCCGGGGCCGCACCTACGGCACCCTGCTGGTCGACGTCGAGACGGGCCGTGTCGTGGACGTCCTGCCCGACCGGACCTCGGAAACCTTCGTGGCCTGGCTGCGTGAGCATCCCGGCGCGGAGATCGTCTGCCGCGACCGCGCCAGTACCTACAGCCGGGCGGTCAAGGAGGCCGCGCCGGACGTGGTCGAGGTCGCCGACCGCTGGCACCTGCTACAGAACCTGTCCGCGGCGGTCGAGAAGACCTGCCACCAGTACCGCGCCTGCCTGCGCAAACACGCCGAGCAGGAGGTGCCGTCCGAGCCGCCGACGATCGACCTGCCGATCCTTCAACTACCGCACCCCGATCGTCGAGCGCACCCGTGACCGCTACGCGGACGTCCACCGTCTGCTGGGGCAGAAGTGGACGATCAGCGCGATCGCCCACCACCTGGGGCTCGACCGCAAGACCGTCCGCCGCTTCAAGACCACCCCGCTGCACGAACTCCTCGCCTCCGCAAGGTAGTTCAGTTCCAGCAGGCAGGCAGGGGCAGGTCGACCCGTTCAAGCCCTATCTGAACAGCCGGTTCACCGCCGGGTGTACCAGCGCCCAGCAGCTGTTCCGCGAGATCCGTGAAGGCGGCTACCGCGGCAGCGTCCTGGTCGTCCGCCGCCACGTCGCCTCCCTGCGCGCGGGAACCGCTGAACCCGTGCGCGCCAACGTCCCGAGCCCGCGCCGGATCACCTCCTGGATCATGCGGCCGACCGGCACCCTCACCGAACGCGAGCAGGACAGGCTGCTGAACGTCCGGATCGCCTGCCCGGACATCGCCCGCGCCTACGACCTGGCCCGATGCTTCCACGACCTCATGACCAACCGCCTCGGCACCCTCCTGCCGGACTGGATCGACCAGGCCGAGCAGGACGCCCCCACGCCGATACGCTCCTTCGCCGGCTACCTCCGCCACGACCTCGCCGCCGTCACCGCCGGCCTCACCCTCGAATGGAGCTCCAGCAAAGTCGAAGGCAACGCGAACCGGGTCAAAACACTCAAAAGAGCCATGTACGGCCGGGCCTCGTTCCAGCTCCTGCGAATCAGGATCCTCACCCGGCCGCAGAACCGGTAGAGCGGGGTCGCCGGTCCGTCGGGCAGACTGGAGGCCGCACAAGGAGGACACATAGATCCTGATGAACTGACGTACGAATTTCAGCGCGATGTCACGCGGCCCACGGATCGCCCGAATCTTCTGGATGTGACAGGCGTGAAGGGCCTGGCCCAAGCTGCTGGCATAGCGAGTATGTGGATCCGCAAGGGGATCTCCGACCACGTTGAAGTACTCGACCGACGACGACTGGTTCTTGCCGTCTCGGAGTTCGACGTTCGCGTGCTTGATGATCCCCGGCAGCAGGACGTCTACCACGTCCGGACGCTGAGCGATCAGCATGCCTGGACGTGCGTTGGCCGCGCAGCCCATCTGCGAGACGCGTTGGCAGTGGCCGATGGCCACTTGTCGCCCGGAAGCGAGTGTGCTGCAGTCGAGATTCGCCGAGGCCGTTCCAGAATCGCCCTCCTGACGTGGGCCGACCTGGGCCGAATATGGCCCGGTAAGTCCAAGAGGGACATCGAAACCGGACCGGCTCGGTAAGCAGTGGCCACGGGCGCTCCACCGCGTGGCCGAGCACCAACTGTGGAGCGGCTGTTGGTCGGTCGGCCTAGGAATATTGCCAAGAGATGAGAGCACCGGGGGCGGTCGAGGTCGTGTCAGTGGCCTCCGGTTGTATTGCCGCGTGAGCGTCTACGAAGTGATCAAGCAGTTGCCCGAGCCCGAGACGGTGCGCGCTCGCTCGAAGGCGATGGCGATGCTGGACGCTGTCCTGAGCCCGGAGTGGGAGTGGCGTTACTACTCGTATGACGCCCGGTGGGCTCCGGGTGAGGAGATGGCCTCGATGCGGGACGGCAGCGGGAACGACTACGCCATCGTCTTCTCCGCGGCCGGGGTCTATGCCCAGGCGTGCAACCACGAGTCGCCGATCTCGGCGTATCACGTCTCGCCCCCGGCGCTGTGGCCCGGGTTGTTCGACTCGGTCCCGGAGGTTTTTCGCGCCTTGGTGCAGGAGCCCGCCTTCGCCGACAGCAGCGGCCTCCCGCGAGCCACCGTGTGTCTGTGGCGGGAACATGCCGACTCCGTCTGGAAGTGCGGTGATGTCCATGTCCCGGATTGGGACGAGGAGGACGCCGATGGCGCTCAATGGCTGTTCGGGCTCCTGCTGGAGGGCACCGCGGAGGCGTTTCTGGAGTTCGCCGACGAGGTCTATGAACTGTCCCTTGACCTGGCGGCAGTTCAGCACGTGTATGACTTGAAACCGCTGACCCAAGACGTTGTCGCAGCCCTGGACCCGGAGGTTCGGATCGAAGACCTGGCCGGGGACATCGCCCAGATCGGGTATCCGGAGTAGGCGCTCGCGGTAGCAGCGTCAGCCGGCCTTCCTCAGCCGACCGCCTGCTGCTGTTCGGCTCGGGCGCGGGTGCTGGCCAGGCGGTAGGAGTCGGTGCCGGTCTCGATGATGGTGCCGTTGAAGGTGAGGCGGTCGACGATGGCCGCGCAGAGCCGGGGATCGGTGAAGGTCTTGGTCCAGCCGGCGAACGACTCGTTCGAGGCGATGGCGACGCTGTTCTTCTCCTCCCGCTCGGTCAGAACCTGGAACAGCAGTTCGGCGCCGCGGCGGTCGAGTTCCATGTAGCCCAGCTCGTCGATGCACAAAAGGTCGACGCGGCCGTAGCGGGCGATGGTCTTGGCCAGTTGCTTCTCGTCCGCGGCCTCGACGAGCTCGTTGACGAGCTTGGTGGCCAGCACGTACTTGACCCGGAAGCCGGCCATCGCGGCTTCGGTGCCGAGGGCGATCAGCAGGTGGGACTTGCCGGTGCCGGAGTCGCCGATCAGGCAGAGCGGCAGGCTCTTCTTGATCCACTCGCAGGTCGCGAGGGTGTGGACCGTCGCCGGGTCGATGTTCGGGTTCGCGTCGAAGTCGAACTTCCGCAGCGACTTGTCCCGGGGGAAGCCAGCGGCCTTGATCCGCCGTTCCGAGCGGCGCCGGGCCCGGTCGTCGCACTCGGACATCAGCAGCTCAGAGAGGAATCCGAGGTAGGACATCTGCTCGCGGGCGGCGCTTTCGGCGAGTTCGGGGAACTGGGATCGGACGGTGGGCAGCCGTAGCATCCGGCATGCCTGGTCGATGGCGGCGGTGGCGGCCTGCTCGGTGATGCCTCGCTGGCGGGGGAAGGTCACGGCGTTCTCCTTCAAGGGGTCGGGCGGTCCGGTCGGCGGTGTCGCAGCAGCTGGTCGTAGTGGGCCACCGAGGGCAGCGGCCTGGTGTCGGGCGGCAGCTGGGCCAGGCGCCGCTCGGTCAACGAGGTCGCCGTCGCCCGGTCGGTGGCGGACGGCCGCGGTTCTGCGGGAATGCCGGTGTCGGCCTCGGCGGCCTTGCGAGCCTCCAGCGCGACCGCGTCGGCGGTCAGCGCCCCAGATCGGAGGGCAGCGGCGAGGCCGGTGACAAGGTGCTCGTGGGGCAGGTGCCGGCCCAGCAACAGGACCTCGATCAGCGCGCGGGTGCCTTCGCGCTCGCCGTGCACCTTGCGGACGGCCGCCCACCAGGCGTCGTGGACCGGGGTGAAACGACCCGCAGAGCGGGCCTGGTCGAGCGCGGTCGCCCCGGGCAGGGCACCGGGCTTGCGGACCAATGCCTCCAGGTAGTGGTCCAGATCGAGCCGGACACCGCCCTTGGCGATCAGTCGCTCGTGCCGGGCGATCTCCTCCCGGCCGTCGTAGACGACCAGTTCGGAGGCGTGCAGCATCACCCTCACCGTTCGGCCGATCATCCGCACCGGCACCGAGTAGCGGTTGTTGCTTACCCCGATCTGGCTGTATCGGTCGACCCGCGGGGTGAATAGCCGACCCGTCTCGAACGTCTCCTCCGGCAGCGGCGCCAGCAGCGACCGCTCGGCGGCGAAGTACTCGCCGATGGTGCGGGGCCGAGAGCGGATCCGGCGGGCCTCGTCCTCCTCGTCCCACCGGTCGATCATCGCGTTGAGCTCGGCCAGCGTGGCGACTTCCGGGACGGGGACGAGGTGGTTGCGGCGGAACCAGCCGATCTGCCCCTCGACGCCGCCCTTCTCGTGGGCGCCGCCGATGCCGGGCTGGCAGTAGAGGACATCCAGGCCGTATTCTCTGAACTTATTGCCGAGCCTTGCTCGTGGCCACGATGTCGATGGCGACCCGAAGCGGTGTCTCCGCCTTCCCCGGTAGGGCCCGGGTGATTGCGATCGCCTGGATAATGCTCATGCCGCGCTCGGCCAGCAGGGTCTGGACAGCCTCCACCCCCTCGCTCTCAAGGACTGGTCGGCACTGCTCGACCAGCGCGGACCAGCGTGCGGCCTCTTCAGGGCTCAGCCCGATGACGTGGTCAAACACGACTTTCTCCTCCCCGAACTGAGCCGATGGGTTGTACTCACGTCTCGTCAGAGCCCAGAGCTGCACTCAGGACCTTCACGGCGTCAGCGTATTGAAGGCGGTCGAACTGAAACGGGCCGAACCCCGAGTAGTCGCGGGTCCTGCGGTGGGGTTGTTCGAAGGAGTCCCAGGTCACGAGGTCAGGAGTCACTGTGATGCTGGCCATCAGCGGCCAGCATCCCCACTCGCCGCATTCACAGCCGAGAACGGGTGTCTTTGGCCCCATCGCGCCGGTGGATCGTCCATGGAAATGATCTTCCATAGGGCCGAACCGGAAGAACTGCGGGATAAGCCCGCCGTAGGCGTCTCCGGCTGGTTGCATCCCAGCGTCCGTCTCGAACTGGTTGATCAAGTCGGTGAGAGGTGTTCCGTCGATGCACGGGACGACTTCGAGCACGCCGCGATCATCGTGGCGTCGGCAGACGAAGACGATCCCCTGGTTGGTCATCTTCTGATTCTGGCAGCTCATGCCTTCCCCGTTCCTCCTGATTTTGGTGGGCGGTCATGGCCGTGGCGGCAGAGCCGGGGAAGCCGGTTGCGGAGTGGGGATGCCGAGGTCGACGACGGGCCGATGGTCACGGCGTCGGTCGATCTGGGCCAGCTTGTCCTCTGCACCGGCGAGGCTGACGTGCAGTCCCTCAACCTCGCCGAGCCAGCCTTCGCGTTCGGCTTCGGAGATGCGGGCGATCAGGTTGTCGCGGATCTCGGACAGTCGGTCGCGCTGTGCGGGGTCGGGCCAGAGCATCGGGCAGCGAACACAGGCTTCTCTGAACTATCGCGTGGTTCCCGCCGAATGAGCTGTCGAGCTCATCCATGCCGGTAGGCGCGGGCCTCACGACGTCAGCACATCTTCCCGATCTTCAATGCTCGCGCCCGCTCTCCACTGTTCTCTGGGCGGATGCGCTCGGCCAGGCAGTGCCGGTGGGAGATGATGGTGTGGCTCCCTGGACCGTCGTTGCTGCGCGAGTCCAGGACGAGGGCGTCTCCACCTGGGCCCAACGTGATCGGTTCACCACAGAAGTCGCAGCTCCAGACCAGCGACTCCAGGTCGGCAGGCCGGATGGTGAGCCGCACTGATACCGGCGGATGCCAGCGGTGGATTTGCTCGATCACTGCATCGATCTGTGAACCAATGGGTGGAAAGAGCGCGAGTAGTTCGTCGTGGCTGCTCGTGGTCCGGGAGAACTGCTGGATCATGTCGATAGAGGCCGACAGACCAGCGTTCTCGTAGCCAACGATCTCAACGAGCACACCCCATGGGTGATGGCTGAGGCCCCTGGCCTGCACCTTCTGGCCAGGCATGAGCGCCAGACTCTCCGTCTCGAATCTTTCCATGAACTGCTTCCCCCTCAGCAATGTCCTTGTATCTGAGGACATCGAGCCGGCCGCCGAGCAGATCTTCCAGCCTCCGAGAGCGCATCACCATGTCGGGGACCCTATAGCTCCTCCAGGACAGCGACGGAGGCCCAGGAGCAGCTGGAGGCCACCCGGGAGGAGAACGCCTCGCTGCGTCCGTGCGGGGACTCTTCTTCCGGTCGCCGTCGGGGTTCGGCGTGGGGGTACTTCCCGGCTGCCGGGAGCGGCCAGTTCTAGTTGTTCCGGGCCGGTACGTCGGGATTGGCGGCCGGTGTGGGTGCGAGGATGGTGGCGATCGCGGCGAGGTCCGCCTCACGGTTGCGGCGGCGCAACCGGCCCAGGTTGTTGGCGTCGAGGTTGCTGGGGCGGATGATCGCGAGGCGTAGTCCGTGGGCGGGGATCTCGGTGTCGCGGCGGCGGTCGTACAGGGCCCGCTGCTTGCCGCGGTGGACGCCGCTGATCGTCAGCTTCTCGGGCTTGTCGAAGATCGCGACCGGCTGGTCGTGCTGGCGCTCGCGGTATTCGACAACCAGTTCCAGGTCAGGCCAGTATCCGTCGACGGGCAGCGTTGCCCGTCGACCGCCGGCGCCGGGGTCGCCACGCAGCCACTCGAAGCGGTGCTCGCGCAGGCCGCTTTGGCCGAGGTACTCGTCGCACAGGTCGAGGACGTACGCCTCGTCCCGGTCAGCTCTTGCGCCCATGAGATGGCATCCTGCCAGCCCAACCACCCAGCTCGGACGAAATTCCGTATCTGACAGCAGTCTCGCCTCCCCAGGGGCATCAAGGCGGCCGCTGCACGAGCCCGGCGGGCACCGGTCACTGCACCTCTTCGAGGACCGCGTCCTCGGGGACCCAGGGGAAGTGGACCCACGGATACCTGGCCGACGAGAAGTGCATCGGATCGAATGCGAGCACCGCGTCGATGAACGGGGCGGGCGGCCGATACCCGTGGTCGACGACGTAGTGGCCGATCAGTGCCGGCGCGGCGAAGGCGATTCCCGGCCTGGACGGGATGCGGATCTCGCCGGTGCCCACACTGCTTCGCTGACGACCTGGCAGCGGCTCGTAGGAACTCATGTCCAGGGGCGGACAGAGCTCGCACTCGTGGAGGCCCAGCATCACGTTGACGGCCTGAACGTCGAGCACCGCCGTCAGGCTCTCCACGAACGCCTTTGGAACAGCACCGCCGGTCCACGCCTGATCGTCCGACAGCCAGCCGACGTTCAGGCGCTCATACGCGGGCTCGAAGGTCAGGAACCGGTAGCCCGTGGTCCTGTCGGTGAAGCAGTCCCCGCCATCCCAGTAGGAGTACGGGCTCATGTCCTCGTAGAACGTCACCGCCAGTTCGTATCACCCACACGTTCGCCCAGACACGCCGGGGGCCGTTCGTATCGCCATCACCATGACGGCGATACGAACGGCCCCGGCTGCAACCTCGGCTTTAGCGACGCTGGTTAGCGCCAGAAGTTCAGACACAGCCCCTCAGACAGGCCGGTGAGCGGTGCGGCCGGCGTCGGATTGCGCGCCTGATGCGTCGGGCCGGTCTGGCGGGTCTGCACCGTCGCCGACGGCAGCGGACCACCGTCCCCGACCCCAATGCCGCCGCGCGGCCCGACCTGGCCCTGCGGGGCTTCCAGCCCGATCCACAGGCCACCGGGACGCGTTGGTGCGGTGACATCACCTACGTTCCGACCGGCGAGGGTTGGCTCTACTTGGCCACCGTCATCGACATCGCCTCGTGCCGCGTCGTCGGCTGGGCGACCGCCGACCACCTGCGGACCGAACTCGTCGCAGACGCCCTGCGGGCAGCCTGTCGCCAGCGTCGTCCGAGCGGCCCGGTGATCTTCCACTCCGATCGCGGCTGCCAGTACACCAGCCGTGAATTCGCTTACCTGGCAATCCAGTTCAACATTCAGCTTTCGGTGGGCCGCACCGGGCAGTGTTGGGACAACGCCCTCGCCGAGTCCTTCTTCGCCACCATCAAACGCGAGTTGATCGACACCCGGACCTGGCCCAGCCGGGCCGCCGCCCACTCCGCGATCTTCGAGTGGATCGAGAGCTGGTACAACATACGAAGGCTGCACAGCAGCCTCGGCTACCGCAGCCCCGCCGAGTACGAAACCATCCTCGCGGCCTGACCACCACAACGATGGTGTCCGTCAAAGCGGAGCAAGCTCACGGTGGATTTACATGGGACGGTGGTCTTCACGGCTGTTCGGCTGCGAAGACCACCGCTGGTGGGCCGTCAAGTGGGGACGGTCAGGTGTTTCGTGTTCATCCGGCGAGGGAGGGGCCGCCGGTGATGCGGTTCCAGGTGTTGCCGGTGGGGTCGTAGGACCACAGGGTGTCGTGGTTGTCGCGTAGGAAGGTGACCAGGTGCTTGGTTGTGGGGTCGGTGACGGTGTGCGGGGTGGTGTCGTCGGCCATGGCCTTGCCGGCGGGGGAGAGCGGCACGAGCGTCCAGGCTCCGGTGGCGAAGTTGAGGGAGTTCAGCCGGTGGTCGGGCCCGTTGACGTGAACGGTGACGCGGTTGGCCGTGGTGTCGACGGTGGCGACGGGGTCGGTGGCGGCCATGGCGCCGTGGTCTCGCCAGCCTGCTCCCCAGGGGTCGACGGACCACAGGTGGTGGTCGGTGTCCCGGATGAAGGCGGTGAAGTGCCCGTTGGCCGGGTTGACCACGACGGAGGGCACGGCGTCGCCGGCGAGCACCGTTCCGGAGGTGGTCGCGGTGTACTCGGTGCGGCCCGTGCCGTTGCGGTCGATCGCGTTCAGGCGGTTGTTCGGCCCGTTGACGTAGACCACGATGTGGTTGTCGTTGGGGTTGATGACCGGGATCGGGTCGGTGGCGGCGAGGGCGCCGAAGTCATACCAGCCCTCGCCCTGCGGGTCGACGGACCACAGGTGGGAGGCGGTGTCCTTGATGTAGGTGACCAGGTGCCCGTCGGCCGGGTTGACGATGGTATGTGGGACTGCGGCGGGAGCCAAGGCGGTGCCCGAGGGAGTGAGGACGAACTGGGTCCATACTGCGGTGGTCCGGTCGTAGGACCAGAGCCGGTTGTTGGGTCCGTTGACGTAGACCATGACGTGCTGGTTCGCCGGGTTGACGATCGCGGTGGGCGAGGTCGCTGCGTAGGCGCCGAGATCGTGCCAGCCGTCGTCCTGCGGGTCGGCGGACCACAGGTGGTTGCTGCTGTCCTGGACGAAGGTGAGCGGGTGTCCGGTCGTCGGGTCGATCACACTGTACGGCGAGCCCTTTACCTGCGTTCCCGACGGGGCGTCACGGCGGGTGCGGTCCACCCAGTTGCCGAGGTCGTCGGTGCGCTCCGCGTAGGCGGTGGTGCGGGTTTCGGTGGTGTCGGTGCCGAGGCAGCCTCCTTGCCAGGAGCGGGAGATGATGCCGACGAGGGCGGGTTTGCTGTTCTCGGTGCGCCATAGCGGTGCGCCGGCGTCGCCCTTGCAGATGAGGCCGGGGGCGGTGGGGGTGAGGTCGAAGCCGGAGGCGGTGACGGCACCGGTGGTGGCGGCGGGGGTGTGGAGGGTGCCGGGGGCCCAGGCGGTGGCGGTGCGGCCGTAGCCCGCGGTGTTCAGCACGCCCCCGTTGGCGGGGGCGGTGGTGGCCAGGGCGATGGGGGCGACGCCGGTGACGGGTGTCTCGAGGCGGGCCATGACCAGGTCGCGGTCGGCGTGGGGGGCCAGCGCGACGACCTTGATCTGCTGTCCGCCGGTGGCGTTGAGGTCGGTGCGGCCGATGGTGGCGGTGGTGGCGTTCTTGGGTGCGCCGGCGGTAACGGTACCCGGGTTGGCGGGGTCGTCGGCGAAGCAGGACTTGGCGGTGAGGATCATCTGAGGGTCGACGAGGGTGCCGGTGCAGGTGCGGCCGGTGCCGCCGATGGCGAGTTGGGCGGTGAAGGCGGTGGCGGGGTCGTTGGGCGTGGTGGTGGGGGCGGCGGGGCCGGTGACGCGCAGTTCGAGGAGGGTGGCGACAGCTCCTCCGCCCGGGGCTGATTCGCCGACCGCCTTGAACTGGTTCTTGCCGACGTCGACGCTGGAGGTGGCGCCGGCCGCGCTGAGCTGGGCGGTCAGGGAGCGGTCGGCGTAGGTGGCGATCCCGAAGACCTCAGGGACGGTCAGCGACAGGTAGCCGGTGGCGCCGGTGGTCTTGAAGCAGACGATGCTGCCTGCGGGCTGGGCCTGGTCGAGGCCGGTCCAGACCTTGACCTGGTAGTCGCCGGAGCAGTCGGCGAGGGTGATGTGCCCGTCGCCGGCCTTGAGCGTGACGCCGGTCTGCTGCAGGATCCGGGCGGCATCCGGGTAGGCGCCGTCCTCGACCGCGGACGGGACATCGCTTGCGGTGGTGCCTGCCAGGGCGGGCGGAACAGCCGCGCCCGGCATGACTAGCAGGCCGGCGGCGGCTGCCAGCGATACCGGCCATCTGGAACGAATTCTCACGAGTCCCCACCTGTTTCTAATAAGCGTCAACTGATGCTTTGTGTAGGCAAAGTCGGACATTCTGATGCCCTCTGCCCGTCTGACGGTAAGTAATATAAGGTATCGGCCGGGGGTGGGGAGAAGGGTAAGGGATTCGATCGGCCGACAGGGCCGGAATCGACTTTTTCGATCGTCGTTGATGCAGGCCAACCAGGTCGGTCCGCGCCTGTCCTGACGGAAAGTCAGACAGGTTATTTGGGCTGCCGTTCCGCATGCGGCACATCATTTCCCATCTCCCTTCTTGCTGCCTCCCTCGGAGAGCGAAGACGCTACGGAACAGGAGCGGTGAATGGTGATGGGCAGGCGAACAAGGGGAAGGCCCGGTTTTCGGCCGGTTGTGAATGTGTTGCTGGCGGCCACGCTGGCGGCGGGCGGGCTCGCGGGGGCGGTGCCAGCGGTAGCGGACGAGACGCCGGTGCCGATGCCTGTCCGGTCGATGGACCTGCCGGACACCGACCGCGGCAAGGCCGTGGCGTTTTGGCGCGACGGCGGGGCCGAGGTCCGCGCGGCCGCCGAGGTCGCGCTGGCGGGCTCCGACGCGGAGGTGACCGCCTTCCTCAACACCGGGCGCGGCGCCGCCGAGAACGCCGACGACCGGCAGATGGCAATGGATCTCGTCACTGGGGGCGGCCGGAAGCTGCGCGAGGCCGCGCAGGCCGCCTTGAACGGGACACCGCAGCAGCTCCACGACTTCCTCGACACCGGCTGGCGCGCGCCGCTGGAGACGGACCAGAAGATCGAGGCCGCCAGACTCGTCGGGGAAGGCGGCCGTCACGTCCGGGAGGCCGGCCAGGCGGCGCTGAACGGCTCCGCCGACGACATCCGTGCCTTCCTCAAGACCAAGTACCCGACGCTGAAGGACCTCGACGACCGCATCGCCGTGGCACGGATCACCGGCGAAGGAGGGCCCGCCACGCAGGCCGCCGGCCGCGCCGCGCTCGAGGGTCCGATCGACGACGTCCGGGACTTCCTCGCCGTCGGCCGCTACGTCTCCCAGGCACGCGACCTCGACTACACGAACGTGACTACCCTCGCTGCCCAGGCGAGCGACTCGGCCACTACCGCCGGGCGCGAGACGGACGCGGCCAAGGACGCCTCCGACCAGGCCGTGCAGGCCGCACAACTGGCGAAGCAGGCTGCCGCGCAGGCAGCCGCCGAGACGGCTGCCGCGCAGAACGACGCCGCCAAGGCCGCCGCCGCCGCGAACCGGGCCGCTGCCGCGACGAGACGGGCCGCCCAGGCCGCACAGTCAGCGATCGCCGCGGCGCGTGCCGCCAACGCCGCAGCCAGGGACGCGGCACGCGCCGCCGCCGATGCCAGCCAGATCGCCTCGACCATCGAGCAGTACACGGCCAAGGCCCGGGAAGCGGCGGCCGCCGCCGCGACCGATGCGACCAAGGCCGACGATGCCAAGAAGGCCGCCCAGGACGTCCGCGACCACATCAAGGACGCCGCCGACATCGTGGACATGGGCAATCGCGCCAAGACGGCGGGCGATGCCGCCTTTGCCGCGACAGCGGCAGCCAATGACGCGGTCGCCCAGGTCAAGGCCGCCGAGCAGTCCTCCCTGGACGCCGCAGCGACCGCGGATGCGGTCGGCGCCTCCTCCGCCGAAGCACGGGCCGCGGCCGACGCCGCGCATCGCCATGTCCAGGAAGCCGCCCGCGCCACCGCGGCGGTCACCGCCTTCGCCGACCAGGCCCGCGCCGCGGCGGCAGAGGCGATCGCAGCAGTCAATTCGGCCATCGCCCACGGCAACGCCGCAGCCCAGGCGGCAGAGGCCGCAGCCGTGAACGCCGGCCACGCCACCGATGCCGCCGCCCAGGCGACCGCGCACGCGGATGCCGCTACCCAGGCCGCCGACGCCTCCACCGCCGCCGCCGACAAGGCCAAGGCCGTCCACGCCCTCGCCGCCCAGAGCGAGGCAGAAGACCTCGCCTCGCGCACCAACGAAGCCGTCGCCACCGCCCAGGACCAGAAGGTTGCCTTCGACACGGCCAAGGCCGCGGCGACCCAAACCGCCGCGGACCGCAAGGCGCTCGCCGATCGGGCCCAGGCCCTGGCCGCCGACGCCGCCAAGCCCGACGCGGACCCGCAACGCATCGCGGCCGACGGACGCAAGATGGCCATCGCCGTCCTGCGAACCGGAGGCCCCTGGGCCCTGTCCGCCGCAGAGTTCGCCCTCGCCCAGTCCGACGACGCCATCCGCGACTACGCGCGCACCGGCTGGCAAAAAGCCAACGAGGCCGACGAGCGCCAGCGCACACTCACCATCGCCTGGCAGACCGACCAGCCGGACCTGGCCCAGGCAGCCCTCACCGCCTTCGACAGCGACCCTGCCGCCGTCCACACCTTTCTGACAACCGGCCAGCACCAGGTCGCCGCGACCGAGTACCGCAAGCAGATCGTCCGGATCATCGGCGAGGGCGGCCGCAAGGTCCAGGAAGCCGGACGAGCCGCCCTCGACGCCAACACCCTCGACGCCCTGCTGCAGTTCCTCAACTCCGGACAGTTCGCCCAGCGCGAGACCGACGACCGCATCGAGATCGCCCGCCTCGTCAGCCAAGGAGGCCCCGAGGTTCAGGCCGCAGGCCGCATCGCCCTCGAAGGCCCACCGATCATGCAACGCCGGTTCCTGACGCTCGGCCAGTACACGGCCCGGCACAAGGACCAGCTCGCCGCCGCCCACAACGCCCAGATCCAGTCCGTCATCTCCCAGGCCTACGCCAACGCCTCCACCGCCCAGCAACAGGCCTTCGAAGCCCGCGCCGCAGCCGCCCGCGCCCGCAACGCCGCAGCCGAAGCCCAGGGCTACGCCGACCAGGCCCAGCAAGCAGCCGCCGCCGCCGCCGACGCCGTCACCCGCGCCCGCGACTCGGCAGCGCAGGCCAGCCTGTCCGCGGCCGAGGCCGTCCAGGCGGTGCACGCCGCGACCGCCGCGCAGGCCAGCGCCCAACAGGCATCGGACCGCGCCCAGGAATCCTCCGCCCGCGCCGCGGCAACCTACACGTGGGCCCAGGGAGCAGCAGCCAACGCTGACAACGCGGCCGCCCAGGCACGACACTCGGCAGAACTGGCCCATGCCAGCGCTGTCGACGCCGGCACGGCCGCGACCAACGCGTACGACACTCTCGAGACCTACGAGATGATCCAACGCGCCTACGATGCCATGCAGATGCAGCAGATCATGTCCATCGTCATCAGCATCGACAACCTCTCCGCCGAGGACTACCACCAGCGCCTCGACATCATCGGTGCCATCCCCGTCCCGGGCGCCGAGGTCGGCGCCAACGGCATCAACTGCGCCTGGTACGCCGTCGACGGCCAGTGGTCCGACGCCGCCATGTCCTGCCTCGCCGCCATCCCCGTCCTGGGGGAGACCGCTTCCGCCTACAAGGCCGCGAAATGGGCCAAGAAGGGCGAGAAGATCCTCGACGCGGCCAACGAACCCCGACAGACCAAGACCGACCTGACCCTGCAGGCCGCCTCCTGCATGACGGACCTCGGCAACAGCTTCCCCGCCGGCACCAAGGTGCTGATGGCCGACCGCACCACCCGGCCCATCGAACAGATCCGAACCGGCGACACCGTCCTCGCCACCAACCCGCTCACCCGCGAAACCCTCCCCGAGCGCGTCGACGGCACCATCACCACCCCCAACGACGTCGACTTCACCGAAATAGACGTCCTCGGCCCGAACAACACGACAGGCACCATCACCGCCACCGACCACCACCCCTTCTGGTCACAGACCGCGAACAACTGGGTCTACGCCTCAGGCCTCGTCCGCGGAACCCTCCTGCGCACCCCGGACGGCACCACCGCCCAGGTCACCGCCGTCCGCTACCGCGAAGCCTGGCAGACCACCTACAACCTCACCGTCCACGACCTCAACACCTACTACGTCCAAGCCGGCACCGCCGCGGTGCTGGTACACAACAAGAACAAACCGGTGGTGATGCCGAATCTCGTCAAGCTCGCGATCGACAAGCTCCTCGCCGGACAGCTCTCCCAACGCCGCTGGCCAAACGGAGATCTTGACTTCTTCAGCGGTAAAGATCTTCAGTCCCCTGGCATGAAGCGCTTCTGGTCGGACTACGACCACGCCTACGACGAAAATGTGCGAACTCCAGGCGTGGTCACACGGATCTACACGGTCGTGGAGGACGACGACCGCTACCGGCTCATCGTGCGGGAGGCGCCGGGCGAGCCGAAGAAGTACGCGTGGGTCGCGCCGGGGTCGGATGGCGTCCACAACTACGGAAGACTGATTGAGTTCGACCCGTCATGCCCGTACTAGGAGCAGCTCTGTGAGAGACACCGCGATTTCCGATGCCTTGGCCCCGGCCGGGCTGGTCCTGCTGCCGGTCCCCGTTCCGGTGGAGGTGTGCCCGACCCAGGGTGCCCGGGTGTCGTCCTGCTCGCCCGGGGACGGTCGGATCGATGAGGTCGTCGATCTCGCGCAGCCTGACGGGCTGGAGAGGTTCGACGAGGCGTGGCTGCGCCTGGCGACCCGGATGGGCCTGTTCGCCGAGGACGGGGCCTTCCTGCTCGCCGTCACCCTGGACCCGGACAACGAGTACTCGCGCTGGACACCGGTGCGGCTCGCGGAGCGCTGGAACATCTCGGGCCGCAACCCGGGCACTATCTCCGGACCGATCGGCAGCGGCGGTCTGCTGACGGCCTCCATGGACGGCGAGGTGATCATCTCCGGGACGACCTGGCAGGACGGCACGGCTTCGGCGGTCGGCGTACCGCACCCTTACCGGGCCGAGCCGATCCGCCGCTACGTTCAGATGATGCTCGACGAAGGAGAGGTCCCCGCCGGCACCGAGGAGGGTGTCCGCAACTGGCTCATGCGGGCCTGAACGGGCCGAAGCCGTAGGCGCTGTCACAGCGCTCGCGAACGGTGGGGCGGCCACCCCTGGGGTGGCCGCCCCACCCGGCTCATCCGCAGGTTCTACACCCACTCCACGCCGTGCTCGGCCAGCTGCGCGAGCTGATCCGCACTCAACCCGGTCCTGCGGGACTTGGTGTTGTTCAACCAGGCGCCGAGTCCGACCTCGACCTGCTCGACGATCTCCTCGCCACCGGCACCGACCACGACCCGCTCCAACTGTCCTTCTTCGCGGCGGCCTCGGCGGTCAGCTCCTGCTCCTCCTCGATGCCGAGCGCCGCCAGCAGCTCCCGCTGCTCCTGGGCGAGCTGTGCCGAGGCGCCGCGCTGCGCCCGCACCCAGCGCCCGGTCGCCCCGCCCTCGAAGCCGGTGCCGAGATCGGCAGGTCGTGGCCGCGTCCGGCCTCCGCATGTCCAGCGCACCGCGATGTCCGGTTCCGGCGGATCTCGGATACTTTGGATGTGCCCGAATGGTACGTCAAATGCCTTGGCAGTACCGGCTGGTTGGTGTGCGGCCGGCTGTTACGCCGTGGTGACGGATCGAGCATGGGCGCGGGATATCCGCTCGACATGATTCTCGTACCGCGTCCGACGGGGCCTGCCGGCCCGAACCGCAAGGACGCGCACCTGCCGCTCACCGCCATCCGTTCCCGGGGGGAACCTCCGATGTCCGTCCGCACTCGCCGCGCCCGTCTCGCTACCTTCGCCGCCGTCGTCGTCCTCGGCGCCACCGTCCCCGTCCTGACCGGTACCTCCAGTGCCTGGGCGTGCGGCGACGTACCGGCCGCCGGCGCGGCGGCTGCGAACACCCCGGCCGCACAGCCCGTCGCCGAGCCGCAGTTGCGGGTCGATGCGGCCACAGGGGAGAAGAGCATCACGGCGGGCGGGGCCCCGGTCGAGTTCACGGTGAAGGTCAGCAGCAGCGGCCCCGGGCCGATCAAGGACGTGACGCCGTTTCCGAGCTTCTTCAACAAGGCCGGTGACTCGGCCGCCGCCACCCTGCTGAAGCAGGACCTGGCGCTCCAGGTGAAGACCGCGCAGGGCTGGAAGGACCTGGCCCTGTTCACCGGTTGCGACCCGGTACTGCATGCCGACTACTCGTCCCTGAAGGCCGACTACGCGCCGGGCGACTCCCACAGCTACACGTTCCGTCTGTTCGTCACCGCGCACGCCGACCCCGCCCAGACCCAGGTCGACGTCAGCACCGGTCTCGGCAACGTCTTCTTCCATGCGGGCTACGAGCTCACCGGCAACAAGAGCTTCGTCCTGCCGATCGTGCACCCGACCGCCCCGACCAGCCCGGCCCCCTCGGCGTCTGCGCCCAGCACCAAGGCCCCGACCAGCCCCGCCCCCTCGCCCAGCACCAAGGCCCCGGCCGCCCCGGCGGCCTCGGCATCCCCGACCGCCGTCCCGGCCGCGGCCGTGAGCTCCGCCGCCGCGAGCCCGTCGGCGGCGCCCGTCGCGGCGAACCTGGCCTCCACCGGCGGCGGCTCCTCCTCCGCCCCGATGCTCATCGGCGGCACCGCACTGGTCCTGCTCGGCGCCGGCGCCGTGGTCTTCGCCCGCCGCCGCACCGCGGCCGCCCGCGACTGACCGGTACGGCATCCTCCTCGGCTGCCTCTACCACTGCCTGCAGACACGCCAGACCTACCGCGAGGGCACCGCCTTCCTCCAGCCGCTTGACATGCTGGAAGCATCGGATGTCTCGAGGCCCTCGAAGGGTCCAGCCGGCCCTCCGCGGACTTCTTCCACACCCGCAGCTCGACCGCAGCCTCACCCAGCGCCTGCGTCAAGTCGGCGACCTGCGCTTCGAGTTGCTGTTCCCGAGTGCTGGGGCCGGACTTGGCAAGGCCGGCCCGGCCGGACTCCAGGAACTGGCGCCTCCAGGTCCCGATCGACTGCTCGGACACCTTCGCCCGCCGCGCGGCCTCAGCGACGGTCATCTCACCGGCCAGGATCGACAGCACGATCCGGACCTTCTCCTCCGACGGCAGTGCCGGTGGCCTCACCATGATCGATCAGACTCCTTCGAGCAGCAGGATCCGCAACAAACGAGCCCTGCCACAAAGTCTGACGCGCGACATCGGCACCAAACCACGCCGCGCCGGATGAATTGCAAGCCCAGAGCCTCCCATCGCCCCTGCTCGTTCGTAAGTTGTCGTTGCTCTCTGGGACGATGTCTTCGTGACGACGTATCTGGAACTCTTCGCCGACTACCACCAGATCCATGTGATGGACGAGAATTCCGACAGTGACGTTGGGGAGGCTTGGACGGCACAGGCTCTGTTCGACGCCCTCGCCGCTGCTGAGGACGTCCTGGCGTTCAGCACGGTGAACAACATGGACGTCGTCGTCGCGGTGGACATCCTGGAGGACGAGCCCGAGGACGACTCCGCCGACTTCGATCATGTGGTGGAGGCGAGCGTCCATGTCCCTTCCGGGCGCCTGACCATCCTGGGGTGCAGCGACTACCTGCCTGACGCTGCCCGGTTCGATGTCCCGGCCGGATGGATGCGTGTCCGTGTCTCCCGCAGCGGCCTGGCGGTTGCCGACGCGGACCCGGAAGGGTTCGCCTCTGAGAGCATCCGCCTGCAGATCTGGCCCGCCCCCCGACAGGAGCTACGGGTGATCACCAGGTGGACGAGACCAACAAACGGGGCTTGACCTCCATCATGCCCGCACCCACAACACGCAACAGCCACCGCCTGTCCGAGGCCAGACGTTAAAACACAAGCTGACCTGACTCACTCGTCCGAGATCGCGCTGTCTGCCGGCAGATGAGCCACTACGAGAGCGGCGGCCCCCTCTGGTGTCGCTGCCTCGCCGAGGAGGGTGGTGTAGCCGGAGGTGTAGACCTTGTAGGGCGGTCCGCCACAGACGATGAAAGGCAGGTCGTCGTGGTCCCCGTGCCATGGCGGGGCGGACCTGAGGAACTTCAACGTGCCGTGACTCGGCCACGGATAGAAATCACGGAGTCGCGGTTGGGCATGCGCGGCTTCGACGACCAACGGATCCCCTTGCCGGGTTCCCGGAGTACGTTCCAGTAGCTGACGCCAGGCAGTCAGGATGTCAGGAGCTTCAGGCATAAGCCGATCCTCCAAGATCGCGGGGCCGCGGACAAGTGGCACTGCCGCAGTGCGGTCACGGGGTCGTGGCCGCGCCCGCGTCGGGGCCCGGCCTGCTGGTGCTCAACCTGGAGCTGATGACGTTCTGCGACTCCAGCGGTTTGAACGCCTTCGTCCGCACCCGCCGCATCCTCCACGAAGCAGGCACCGACCTGGTGCTGACCGCCCCCACACCGCCGGTGGCCAGACTGCTGGGGATCACCTGGCTCTGTCCGCGAGAACGGGTTCTGGCTCAACTTCCGTGGTCTGCACACGGTGAGTGACGACGTGCCGGTTCGGTGGGCGTCGGGAAGTTGCCCGGAATTCGCCAGCGGCCGGGCCGTAGTGGCCGACAGTGCGGGACCGTGGATGATCTGGTGCCCCGGCTGGAAGGGCTGCTGTTTCCGTCGATCGCGGGCGTCAGGGTGCTGTCGGTCGACGTGGACGTCGAGTCGGTGAACGTGCGGGTCAAATCTTCGGCGGCGGGGCACAGCTGCCCGGGGTGCGGGAGATGGTCGACCCGAGTGCACAGCTCCTACCTGCGGTTTCCTGTCGACGGTCCGGTTGCGGGCAGACGGGTTCGGTTGAGCCTGCGAGTGCAGCGCTTTGTGTGCGGCAACCCGTCGTGCGGGCGGCGGACGTTCGTCGAGCAGATCGAAGGGCTGACGCGGCGCCACGGCCGGTGGACCGAGCAGTTGCGGGCCACGCTTGCCTCGGTCGGTCTGGCGCTGGCCGGGCGGGCCGGTGCCCGGTTGGCCAAGGTGTTCGGGGTGTCGGTGAGCCGGAGCACGGTGCTGCGGCTGGTCGAGGAGCCTCCCGACCCGGTGCCGCCGACCCCACGGGTCGTGGGCGTCGACGACGAGTACGCGACGCGCAAGGGCCGCACCTACGGGACGGTGCTGGTCGACGCCGAGACCCGCCGGCCGGTGGACCTGCTGCCCGACCGAGAGGCATCGAGCCTGGCGGCCTGGCTGGCTGAACGGCCGGGCGTCGAGGTCGTCTGCCGCGACCGCGCGCCGTTCTTCGCCGAGGGTGCCACCGCCGGTGCGCCGCAGGCGGTCCAGGTCGCGGACCGCTGGCACCTGTGGCACAACCTCAGCGAAGCGGCCGAGCGGGCCGTCGCCCGCCACCGGCAGTGCCTGAGTGCCACAACTCCGTTGGTCGGCAAGGCCATTACTGTTGAGTCCGCAGACCGGGAGGAGAACGCGGACCAGCCCTGGCCGACAGGCCACCGGTTCGCCGACCGGACCCGGGCCCGGCACGCCGAGGTACACGCCCTGCTGGCCGCGGGGCACAGCCGGCGCGCCGTCCAGCGGCAGCTCGGCATGACCTGGCGCACGGTCACGGCTCTGGCCGACGCCGCGAGTCCGGAGGAGCTTTTTCGGGGCCAGTGGCAGGGCCGCCCGTCAGTCCTGGACGAATACAAGCCCTACCTGGACGACCGCTGGAACGAGGGCTGCACCAACGCCTGGAAGCTCTGGGAGGAGATCGTCTCGCTCGGTTACAAGGGCAGCCACCAGCGCGTCGGCGCCTACCTGCGGCAGAAACGGACCTCGCCCCGGCCCGTGGCCGCGCAGCCGCCGTCGCCCCGCACCGTCGCCGGCCGGATCCTCCGGCGACCCAGGGCACTGTCCGAGGCCGAGCAGCTCCAGCTCAAGACCGTCTTGGCCCAGTGCCCGAACTCGACGCCCTGACCAGGCACGTCCGCTCCTTCGCCGTCATGCTCACCGAGCGCCAGGGCGAGCGGCTTCCGGAGTGGCTCGACGCCGTCCGCCAGGACGACCTTCCCAACCTCCACACCCTCGCCGCCGGTATCGACCGCGACCGCGCTGCTGTCATCGCGGGACTCACCCTCCCCCGGAGTTCAGGCGTCGTTGAAGGCCATGTCAACCGGATCAAGATGCTCAAGCGCCAGATGTTCGGCCGCGCAGGTTTCCAACTCCTCCGCAAGCGTGTCCTATTGGCATGACAGAGCGTTGCTGTACCGCGAACGCCGATGCCGGCAGCGATCAAGGCTCACGGGGTGTCAGCGCACAGCGTCAAGTGACGTAGCGTCGTGTATGCGAGGCATACGTGCCATGTGTCCACCATCGGAACCTGGCGGGCGAACTGCACGTAGGAGGTGTTCCCGTTCAGCACTCCCGTCAGCACTTCGCCGTCCTCGCCTCCGGCTCGCTGTGCGGCGCGGGCGCAGGCCATCAGGGCGGCGCCGACCGCCGGGTGGGACGGGCCGTGGGCGTTGGCAGGCCAGTCGGTAGGCCGTACCACCTCCGGTCCCAGCCAGGCGACCAGGACGTCCGCCACCGCGCTCCACAGCTTGAACGGGCGCAGTAGGTGTGGGGTCTGGGCTATTCCATCCGGTCTGGCACCGTTCAGTCCCAGGAGTTCCACGAGAGGGGCGTCGAAGAGGGCCCGGGCGTCCCGGTCGAGGTTATCGGTGCTGTTGGTTGCGTGAACCAGGTTGAAGACGGGGTTCAGGGCCCCGAAATCGCCGCGCAGAGTGCCTGGTCGGGCCCGGTGGGGAAGGGCATCCCCTGTGAAGCGGCCCGCGAGCTCGGCTGCAGCCGAGCTTTCGCCCGAGGACCGGCTGCCTTCTCGCTCCAGGAGCAAGGCGTGCGCCGGCCCCAAGCCGTAAAACACCTCGCTCAGCTGCCGATCGATGCGGCCCCCGGCGTGGGTGTCCGCGTCGAGGATGAGCTGGTGTTCCGGGCTCAGGACCACCTCCCGAAACCCGCGCAGCTTGTAGCCCCGGTCGCGTGTCCAGAGGGAGATCAGCCGAGTGAGGTGCTGGGCCACTCCGTCTGGCTTGACCATGAGAAGGGCGAAGCGGTCCGGTTCGAGCAAGGAGGACTCCTGTGCGAGCACGATCTCACGAGGCGCACCGACTGTACCTGGAACCCAGGCCAAGCCAATTCGTCGCTCTGCGTGGCCATTTCACGGAAGTTGAGCCAGAACCACAACTCGCGTTCAAAGCCAGCCTGGGCCCCGTTGAGGTCCGGAGGCCAGCGTTGTAGCGCCGAGGGGACTGCCACCGGCGCCGACAACCAGGCGCCGCACCGGGTGCCGCGCATTCGTAACCACCAGGTAGCCCGCAGGGGCGAAGTTGCCGATACCCGACAAGGCAGAGGGTGGCGCATCCCTCGGGGGTTGCGCCACCCTCACAGGCGCTGTGCGCGGTGCCAAGCCGGTTGGCGGGCTCGTCGGGCCTCGGGATCACCACGGCGGGGTGGGCGTGCCGTCCGGGTCGAGGCCGTATGGCCATAGTCGGGCGGCTTTGCCGTATTCGCTGCCAGGCTTAAGGAGCGCTGTTACGACGAGGGTGTCTCCGGCATCGACGGCGAGGTGTGCGAGGCGTTCGGCTTCTGCCCAGTCGCCCTCCTGTTGCATCAGCCGAGCGAGGTCGTTCAGGACGCGGATATCTCTGGTGTCGATGGCGAGTAGGAGACGGGCGTCGGCGACGGCGCCGGTGTCTTCAAGCTCGGTGAGGTGTTCGGCCACCCGATAGTCCTCCTGGAGGCCGCATTCCTCACCACGCTCATAAGGGTGAAGAGGGAAGGACGGAGGAATGGTCGCGCTGTCGTAGGCGAGCCGTGCAGGCGGCGCGGATCCGGCTCGGGCTGTGGCTCGCTCTTCCATCTCCTCGAACCAGGTCAACGCGGTGTCGTCGCCCGCGTCGGCGGCAAGTTCTGCGAGGCGCGCCGCTTCCGCCTGGTCCCCTGCCTGACGCCGCTCCCAGGCAAGGCGGCCGAGGGCATGCGCGTCGCCCGCGTCGGCGGCAAGCTGTGCGAGGCGTTCAGCCTCGCCCCGGTCCCCGGCTTCCTCCCGGCCTTCCGCGAGCCACGTCAACGCGTAGGTGCTGCCGGCCGATGCGGCGACCTCAGCGAGGTGAGTGGCCCTTGCACGGTCCCCCACGTCCTCCCACATGTGCGCCAGATCAGACAGGGCGTAGGAGCGGCCGGCGTCTGCTGCGCGCTGGTAGAGGTGTTGAGCCCACTGGAGACGATGGCGAGCACGGGCAGAGTCTGCGAGGCGTTCGAGGTCCTTGGGGAGGACGATGTGGTCGTGCACGGCATGCCAGAACGAGGCCGGGGGGCAGAGCATGCGCCGTTCGGCGCGGCCGTGCTGTTCCAGGTAGTCCGCAAGGCGGTAGAACGGGCCCGCTGTCGCCAGTGGTCCGGGGCTGGGTTTGCCGGGTGGCCGACGTCCGGCGCGGTGTCGTATGCGACGCAGGGGTGCCTCGTCGCCGTGCACGGGTTTGGCGAGTTCGGCGAGGGCGAGTTCGGCCCAGTCGTCGGTGAGGGCGTCGAATTCCTGGTCGGTGAGGTAGTCCTGGGCGGAGTCGGTGAGCAGGACCAAAGAGAGGTGAGGGCCGGCGCCGAGGCGACGTGCGTCCATCGCTGCGTGGAGGAGAGACCGGGCGCCGGGGGTGGCGTTGCGGTAGCGGCGAAGGAGTTCGGGTGCGCCGGCGAGGTCCTGTGTCAGCCGTCCGTCCTCGGCACGGGACAGGGCGTCGGCCAGGTGCCGGTCACCGGCCTTCGCGAGAGCAGCCGCTTCGGCGAGTGCAGCGGCGTCGAAGGTCTCGGGGACGGTGACCAGCCGCCCTGCCAGCAGTTCCCTCACCCGAGAGTACCGGTCGAAGGCTCCAGGCCGTGGAGCGATTGTGTAGGCGTACTCGTACTGGGGCCACAGGGTGCCCAATACCAGGAGGGGGCCGCGGGCCCGGTCGGTGAGCAGGGTGTGCACCGCCGCGGCGACGCGCTCGCCGACGCCCTGGTCCGCATCGAGGTAGTGCTGGGCTTCGTTCAGCCACACTACAGTCTTCGGCGCGACCCGTTCGAGGTCAGCGAGTGCGGCCTCGGCCCGGGTCGGATCGAAGGGGTGCCACAGTGTCCAGCCAGCCGCACTTAGCGGCTGGACGGCCTCCCAGCAGGCCCGGGTCTTGCCCGTAGAGGAGGAACCGACGAGCACGACCATCGCGCTGCTGCCGGATGCGGCCGCGGCGACGGCCTCGGCCAGGACAGCGTCGTGCGGGCGCCGTACGTACCCCGGCAGATCCGTTGCCGAAGCGCCATTGTCGGATCCGCGCGGGGGAACGGCACGGGCGTCGCTGGCAGTGGGGGTATCGGCGACCGGGTGAACCTCCAGGTCGTACGGATTCCAATGGGCGATCGGCCGCCCGACCTCGCCTAAAAGTGCCTGCTCTTGCAATGCTGCTTCCCCGGCAGCGGCACCGCCCCGCTCGAGTAGGTCTAGAAGCTCGGTGTCCTGCAGTCTCAGTGCGGCGGACAGGGCCGCGACCGTCCGCGCGGACGGCAGCCTGCCTGGCTCGGCACTGAATGCCTCGGACACGGTCGTGCGCCCCAACCGCGTACGCGCAGCCAGCTGAGTCTTGTTCAACCCGGACCTGGCGAGCCCCGTCTCCAACCTGGCACGCAGCTCCGCCAGCGCGGCTTGCCGCCCGCCCGGTTCCTGCTCACTCAACGTCCCGCCCCGGCCCGCTTGTCGATCCCCGTGTTCGCCGGTGTTCATCTTCCTCCGGCCGGTCCCCGACGGACACGGTCTTCGGGACATTCGGCTTGCACACACCACCGCCCGATACCTTCGAGGAGCCATCGTGTCCGACCACCTCGTACTGATCCTGCTCGCTACCACCACCGTGACCATCGCTGCGGTCCTGGCGGCTGGCGCGGCCGGCTACCTGGCCCGCATCGACGGAGCCAGCTACCTGACCGCCATCGCCCGGGCCAGCGCCACCTTCGCCGCCGTCCTCAACCTGGCCGCGCTGCTCATCACGGCCCTGACACCGCTGCTCCGATGACAGCCGGCCCGCACTTCATGGCATGGCTGCTGTGATCAAGGGGTGCGCGACCGGGCCTTGTCGGTCCGCTGGTCGATTCCTGTCTACCGGCGAAGGCGATCTCTGGTGGTTCCGGCGGTCCATGAACGGTGATTCTCACCACCGCGCGATGGTCGTGCGGTTTCAAATGAGTGGTCGCGCGCGGGTGATCGAGCGCAAGTTGGTTCGTTTTCGGGCGTGTTGTCGCCGTCGGCAGTCATGCTTGGTCGATCTGTCTGGGTGGGGGAGTGAGGGGGGCGCTTGTCGGATCAGCCTGATCTGTTCTCCGCGCAGCAGGAGGACAGTGCCGATGGTCTTCAGCACATACCGCCGTTCGTAGCGCCAGTGGCCGCCACGGCCGGCGCGGTTACCGGAGATCCGGTGGCGCTGCGCATCGCCGAGGCGATTCGGGATGTGTTCGGGGACTCCGGCTCCGAGAACGGCCTCAGCCGCGTGGAGATCGCCCAGGCCTGCGCGCCAGTGGCCTCCGCCGACGAGTTCGACGCACGCTTCCACGTCTTCACCAAGCTCCAGCTGCTGGAGCCGCTGCGCCTCAAGGCCCACGACCAGCGCTACGTCTTCAACCCCACCAGCGGGGCGGCGCTCCTGGTCTACGAGCGGCTGCGGGAAGCCGGTGGGGTCCACGAGATCACGATGCTCCTGGACCGGACCCGTGAAGGCATCCTGAATGGTTCCCTGACCGAGGGGGACCTTGCCGCGAAGATCGCCAAAGTGCGGCGCAGCCTGGCGAACTACACCAACCACCTGCTGCGGCTCGTGCGGACCAGGCCCATCGAGGAACTCCTCGGCCAGCGCCATCATCACGCCCATGCCGCGTCGATCCAGGAGGCGAAGTACGTAGTCGACGCCATCGCGGAGCGATACCCCGGGCTGCGCTCCGCCGGTACGAGGCTGATCCAGGAGGCGCTGCGCTACACAGCGGCAGTTCAGGAGTTCCACGACCGGCTCATGCGGCAGGCCATCACCCGCCGCGACTTCAGCATGCTGCTGCCCGAGCAGTACCTGACTGCCGCCCGGCGCGCTTCTGTCGACGCACTGGCGGGCGTGTTCGCCGCGACCGTTTTCGACCCGCCCCGCGTGGACATCACGGTCGGCCAGGTCCTCACCGCCGCCGCCGATCACCAGCCCCCGCCGCCCCGGCAGCGCCTGCCACCACCACCCACCAGGCCGCCAGGCCCGGACCCCATCGAGACCACGCGAGCCAGGGCCGCCCGGGCACGGGAGCGACGCGAAGCCGCAGTCACCCTGCTCATGGGAGGCAGGGCCGAAGCCGACCTCACCGAGGAACTGCGCGCCCTCCCGTGGCAGACAGCGGTCCGACACGTCGTCGACCTACTGCGTGCCGCAGCCGACCCGGCCCTCCCGTTCATACTCTCCATCTCCCGGCAGGTTGTGGTGGACCCCGACGGCCCCGTCACCTACGCCTCACCCATGGCCGTGTCCCGGGTTCCCGACGGCCCCCACGACATGCAGGACCACAATGACGATCCCCGGACCACGCCGGCAGAGCCCTCATGAGCGAGGACCGCTACCAGCTGGCACGTGCCCGGGCGCTGCGCACCTTCCCCGTCCCGGCCGACCACGCAGACCTCGCCCGGCTGCGCCGCGCCGTCGAGGACGTGGAACGTTGCCTGACCGACGTCGTCAGCGCAGGAGGCACCCGTGAACTGATGCTCGCCTTCAGCCCCGATGTCGAACCCGCCAACGGCTGCCTGGACGACAGCGACATCCGCCGCACCGCCCCGGCCTTCCGCCTGGTCACCCTCGCAGCCTGCATCCGCCACTGCTGGCCCGACCACAGCCAACCCCTGTACCCGGGACAGGCCGCCAGACAGGACGACATCATCGCCACCCTGACCCCGCTCCACGACGTCCTCGCCTCCCGGGAAGGCATCGCAGCACTGGGCCGCACCTCGCATTTCCTCGCCGCCGTACGTTTTCTGCGCGCCTGCGGCTACCTCGCCCCGGACGAGTGCGACGGCACGATCCGCCTTGGCCCTATGTGCGCACTGTGGGCCGAGCGCGACATCGCCGAACTCCGCAGCGGCTACGACGTCCTACCCGGCCCGAGGAAGGAGTGACACGGTGGACATCCCTGCACTGGACTCCCTGCCCCACGGCCGACGGGCGGATGTTCGCGCCGCGGTCTGCGCCGTGGAGACGGCCAGGCTGCCAGTGCGGCCGGCTCATTACCGCGCCCTCGCGGAGACTGCGCTGAGGGTCGTTGTGGAACAGGTCCTGGCCGCGTCCGGACGCACCCTGCTCGCCGTGGCCGGCGGCTACCTCTCCGGCTACGACGACGACATCAGACAGCGCCTGGCGCACGAAGGCATCGGCATCCTGCCGCGCGACGACCGTGCCGTCCTCACTCTGGTCCTGCTCCACAGCATTGCCATTCCCCAGGCCTCGGGTACCACCCTGCCCGACCAGCTCTGGACCCACGGCACGCCCGTGCCCGTGCAGGAGCTGAAAGGCGGCCGGGTACCCGATGGAGTCGTCGCCAGCGCCCTGCAGCGACTGGCCGACGCAGACCTGGTCCGCCACACCAAGACCGGCTACCTCCTGGGCTACCAGTTCCTGCGCCTGACGAAGTCGGCGAGCAGTGAACTGTTCGAAGAGCTCATCCTGCTCGCCGACCCTGCCGGCCCGCTCGCCGAGTCGATCCGGCGCCGGCGAGCTTTCCGCTCGGCACCGCAGACTGTCGCCCCCGGCCGTGAGACACAGGAGACGCCATGACCACCCCGCCCGCGTCCGACCTGCCACGGGGCGTCGTCGGCGACCGCCAACTCGTCGCTGTGCAGACCTTCGACATCGCAAGGCTCACCTCGCACCCCGTCCCGATCGTCCCCGAGACGTTCATCGCGGTCTCCGGCCTCGGCCCCAAGGAGGACTCCAACGGCTCCGGGAAGACAAGCTTCCTCATCGCCGTCTCCCTGCTGCTGGCCGATCCGCAATGGCGCCTGGACACCAACGGAGGACGACCCGCCGGCGGCATCCTGTTCCATCCCGAAGCCGCCGGAGTCGACCAAACTCATCGAGCATCGCCCGTCGACCACGGCTACATCGTCGGCGTCTTCGCCCACCCCGCCGACCCCGCCGCCGACCCCATGACCGTCTGGATCCGCATCGCCACCACAGCGCCCTACCTGCAGGCCAACTGGACCGAGGGACTGCACCTCGCCGACGCCATCACCGACCACGAACGCAGCATCCAGGCCGACGACCTCTGGCGCGCACTGGGCACCCGCCGACAGCTCTCCGCCCGCGCCATGGCCGACACGCTCTACGGCACCGCCCCCCGCTGCCTGACCTACCTCGACACCGCCCTGCGCCCACCCGCCCCCTCGCTGCTCAGCCAGCAGCTGACAGAGATGGAACCCAAGGACATCGGCAGGTCCCTGATCGCCCTGTCAGGAATGAGCCATCTGCTCGACGAGGAATACAGGTTGCGCGGCCTCGCACTGGAGAGCCAGATCGACCTCGAGAAGGCCCAAGCGGAGCATGAGAAGCAACAGCTCGCCGACGAGCAGGTGATGAATGCAGTGCGCGCCAGACAGGCGGCCCAAGACAGTGTCGAAGCCGGCCGTGCGGCGTGGCAGCGCTATCTCGCGGCCTCCTACCGTGAGGCCCGCGCTCTCGAGGAGAGCATCGCCGTGAAGACCCGGGCCGCACAGGATGCCCTCACGGCCGCCGACGCCGTCGCGCAGAAAGCCGACGACCGAGTGAGAACGCTCAGCGCGGCCACCGACCTTGCCGACAAGGAGAGCCAGGCCGAACTGAACTGGTCGAACGCTCAGCAGCTGAGCAATGAACTCACACAAAAGTTGACCGAGTTGAAGACCCGACACACGGTGCTGATCGAGGAGCGCCCCACCCTTCTGCCCTATCTTCACGATTGGGACGGAAGCGACACGGCCACCACCGCCGACCGCCTGGAACTGAGCAGACGCGACCACCTCAAGGCGGAGCAGGCGTGCGAGGCCGCCGAGGCCGCCGTCACCCGGGCCGAGAAACACCTGAACGACGTTGAACAAGGCCGCAGCGGGACCGCCGGCGCCGCCATCGACCTGCTGAGCGGCCACGGAATCCCCGCCTACGGCCTGCTCGACCAGATCGACCTGGAGGAGACCTCCCGTCCGCTGTGGGAGCCGCGCCTGGCTCCCTGGAGTGATGCCGTCGTGGTCCAGCCCCACCACGAGCACCGGGCGCGAGGTCTCCTCCACGCCGCTCTGCCCGGAACTCAGATCGTCATCTGCGACCCCCAGCGGGAACCGCTTCCTGAAGGAGTCCGCAGCAACCTGAACCTGGCACAGTTCCTGACGGCCCTCAACGAGCGCTTCGTCCCGACACATGATGGCGCCGACGTCCACGACCAGGCGTTGGCCCTGACTGTCACGGGTGGCTTCACCACGCCGCTGGCCGGACGCGAAACCCGACTGCAGCAGTCGCGTCGGCAACTCGCCCAATCCCAAACGCAAGTGACGGAAGCTGCCAACGCCCTGAAAGCCGCCGCTTCCGGCGTCATCCTGGCCCGAACCCAGCACACAGCAGCCCAAGCCGCCGAGAGACTCGCCCAACTCAAGAAGGAAGAGGACCAACTCCAGACGGACGTCGCCAAGGCCGACACTCGAGTTGTCGAAGCCAAACGGACCGAAGAACAACTCAAGAGCGTCTGGAAGCACGCCTGGGGCGAACACAACGGCCACAAGCAGCGCCTCATCACCGCCAAGCTCGAACTGGACGCCGCAAACAAGGAGGTCAAAGACCGTCGCAGCACCATCGTCGCGCTCGAACACCAGCGCACCAAGGCCGCCGCACCACAGTGGCAGCACCTCTGGGGCAAATCACTCGACGAGGCGATCCGTCAGCTGGCCGACCTACCCGACCAGACCCAGGCCGCTCGACCCGCCGCACTGCGCCGACAGGCAGAGCACGCCCTGCGCCGCGCGTACGAGCGCTACGGTGTCGACGGCGACCCCGACGCGGACGTGGGCGAAGATCTGCGCGAAGGCGACAAGATGGCACGTGCCCTGGCCGACGCCGAGCCCGGCGAGCCGCCGGCCCGCTCCTTCGCCGACGCGGCCTACCCGCTGGAGAACCGTCTGGCCGGCCACCGGGAGCAGGACAACGTGGCGGCAGCGCGTATCACCCGCGACCGCCGGACCCGGGAGCAGGCGATCGAGGAACTGGACGCGGTCGGGTCAACGCGCAGGAACGCGGTGGAGACCATCCAGGACATGATCGAGAATCACATCGAGGGCCTTTTCAGCCAGATCGGCGCGGCGTTCAACCGCCTCGACCTGGGCAGCGGCAACTTCGGTGCTAAGCTCGAGCACCGCAGTGTCCGCCCCGAAGGGGCCGGCGACTGGGACTGGCAGGTCACCCCGCGCTGGAAGCGATCCCGCAGCGGCGGATACGTGTCTTACCGGGAGAACGCCAACAGCGCCCAGGTCAAGGTGCACGCTGTCCTTCTTGTCCTGGCGGCCCTCCTCGCCGACAACCAGAGCCGCGGACGCGTACTGATCCTCGACGAGCTTGGCAACAGCCTCGGCGAGACCAACCGGAAAGACATGCTCGCAGCCCTGCGCGACGTCGCCCGGGACCAGCACCTGACCATCCTCGGGACCTGCCAGGACAGCGTCCTGGCCGATGCCGCCGATGCCTGCGGCGAACTGCTGTGGTTCACCCACGCGTCAGCCGCCGACATCACCAACCAGCCCACCAGCGTCTGGGCGTTCGACAGCAACGGCGAACGGACCCGACTCACCGAAGAGTGGATCACTGCAGGACGCGCCCATGCCTGACCCCGCCCACCGCCCTCCGCTCCTCGTCGGCGAAGCACACGGACGTGAAACCGTCCCGCTACGCGACCTGCCCCCGGGCATCATGGCGGTGACCCTGCCCCGCGTCGTCAAGGACGGCGACGACGTCATCCATGTACGCGTTCCTAAGGACCGCAAGCAACGCATCAAACCCCGCCAGGTCGACTTGGTCGCCGACCACCCGGTCAGCCCCTACGACCCGCCCCCCACCCTGACGCCCCGGCAACTGGCCAAAGTCCTAGAGACGAAGAGCAGCAAACGCTGGTCCACCATCGAGGCCGACCTCGGCGACAACGCCTGGCAGGCCACCGTCGACCTCATCCGCTGTGGCGCCGTCATCCTGCGCTGCGACGTCATCAACGTCACCGGCTACAGCCCCCGCTCCTGGACCCTGACGCACTCCTGGGCAGAGCTCGCCGAGGACAAGCTCGCCGAACTCAAGGGCCGCTCCCGCCCGGAGGACCTCCACCGCGAACTGCTCGCCCTGATGTCCGGCATCCCCCAACTCGCTGACGAGAAGGAGCTGCTGGCCAACACGCCACCCGGTCGCGTCCTGAAGGTCCCCGAAGGGACAGCCACCCGCGCCGAGGACTGGCGCGTCTACGAACTCGCCGTCCGGGCCGCCAGCACCTGGTGGCCCGCCCAGGGCCAGCCCCGCAAGATCACCGCCAAGGAACTCGCTGGCCGCAGCCTCCGCGACACCAAGAGCACGTGGACCCCCGCACGGCAGCAGGCCTTCTCCAACCTCATCGGCGTCCCCTTCGACCAAGCCGTCGACAAGGCCGACACCGACCTGCGCATCCGCGGACCGCTCCAGTGGCGCGTCGGCACCGTCATTGCCAACACCGCAGCCTGCGACCCCTGGCTCTCCCTCCCGGCCCGCGGCGTCCACGCCCTCGGCATGATCTCCTGCGACGCCCGAGGCGTCTTCGTCGTCGAGAACGAGGACACCTTCGAACAGATCTGCAAGATCCCCGAGATCACCGACACCTGGCTGTGCATCTGGGGCAAGGGCTACGCGACCAACGGCCTCATCGACCTCCTGTGCACCCTCGACGGGCTCCCTCTCGTGGCATGGGGCGACCTCGACGCCCACGGCATCCGCATCATCAGCAACCTCGCTGACCGCGTCGAAAGGCCGGTCACCCCGATCGCCATGACCGTCGACCTTTACCGCGCCGGCGTCAAATACTTCCAACCCCCGGAAAAGCTCACGGGCAACCGCGAACTCGCGATCCAGCTCGCCCAAGAAGCCCTGCCGGCCCTGCGAGACCTGGCCGGAGAGATCGCCCGAACCGGAGGCGAAGGCTGCGAGCAGGAGACCCTCTACGACGAAGTTCTGCCCGCTCTCCCGGGTCTACTGGAAGCGGTGCTCCTGTCCAAGCGCGGGTGAATGAGGGTGGTCCACCCACCGCCCGCTAGTACTGCAACGGTGCTTACCGTGGCGAGGCTTCAGTCTCTTGGGCTGTGGCCTCGTCGTTTGTAGTGGCTGGTCCGGGCCTGTTGTTGGCGTCTGCGGCGCCATCGAGACCAGTGCAGGACGCGGACGGTGCTGCGGCGGACGAGCCGGGTGAGGTGGGTGATCAGTCGGCGGATCTCGGGGAGGGGGAGGGGTATCAGGTCTGGCGTTCGAGCAGGTCCGGCCCCTTTTCGAGGTGCTGGACCCGCATGACAGTGAGGTAGGCGTGGGCGGCCATGGCCAGGGTGATGTGCCGGTACCAGCCCTGGTGGCGGCGGACCTGGTAGTCGTCGAGGCCGCACTGGCCTTTCGCGGTCTGGAAGCACTCCTCGATCGCCCAGCGGGCGCCCGCGACGGTGATCAACTCGTTGAGTGTGGCCTCGGCTGGTGCGTAGGCGATGTAGTAGGCGATCTTCGCCGGGTCGGTGATGCTGCGGCGGGCCAGGACCCAGTGCCTGCGATCGGGGCGGTGCCAGGGGCGGACCTCCACGCGCGCCCAGTCGTAGATCCGCAGGCCGTGGGCGCCCTCACCGCAGGAGCGGCGCTTCCACTTCTGCCGGGGCAGGTCGGCGACCAAGTCGTGCAGCCGATGGTCCGTGGCCTGCCAGGTGACGACGGTGTCGTGCCGGGTGGTGGCCACGACGTGGAAGACGTCGTCCTGCTCCAACTCGTAGCGCCAGCCCTTGCTGTAGCCGTAGCCGGCATCCGCGGTCACCCAGCGGAACGGGATTTTGTCGTCGATCGCGCGGCGGACCATCGCCCTGGCGAGCTGGATTTTGGTGGCGAACTCGACCTCGTCGCCGATCCCGGCCGCCCGGCAGCGATCGCGGTCGTCCGTCCAGGACTTCGGCAGGTAGAGCGCCCGGTCGATCAAGGTCCGGCCCCGCGCGGCCGAGTACGCGAGGAAGACTCCGACCTGGCAGTTCTCGGTCCGCCCTGCGGTCCCGGAGTACTGCCGCTGGACGCCGGCTGACCGCACGCCCTTCTTCAGGAATCCGGTGTCGTCCACGATCAGCACGCCGCCCGGGTCTGCCAGGTGCTCGACGACGTACTCGCGCACGTCGTCGAGCACCTGGCAGACCCGGGCGGCGTCCCAGTCGATGCGGTTCAGCAGCCGCTGGATCCGATCCGGTCCGCCGTGGCCGGCCTCCTCGGCCACCGTCCACCCGTTCTTGCGTTCCAACGGCGCCAGCAGGCCCCGCATGTAGGCCAGCGCGGACTCCCTCGACTCGCTCCGTGCGAACCGGTGAGCAAACCGCTCATGCAGGCCAGCCAGACCGTCCGACCAGCGACAAGCATCGACCTCGGATATGTCCCCACCCATGAACGGCCCAACGAGTGAACCCAACAACCGTCACGGTAAGCACCGTTGCAGTACTAGCGTCCTCCAGGTGACACAAGCCGTGCAGACCTACGCCTACCTCCGCCCCTCCGCGGTGCGGAGCAGCGGTGCCGGTCGGGGCCTCGTTCTGAAGA
>NZ_JOGH01000075.1:0-33228 GCF_000721345.1 Kitasatospora sp. NRRL B-11411
GGACGGGGAGCGGGCCGGGGAGGCTCTCGGTGCGGACGGCGGTGGCCAGGCGGCGCGGGCCGGTGGCGAGGCGGGTGGGCAGTGGGCGGGCGGCGTGCAGCAGGGCGACGCCGGCCTCGCAGAGGGCGGAGGCGGCGGCGAGCCGGGTGCGCAGGGGGTGGGCGTGGTCGGTGCGGAGTTGTTCGCCGGCCCGGTCGAGGGCGGCGGTGAGGTGCCGGCGGGCACTTTCGGCGCGGTCGGTGCCGGCCGCGTCCAGGGCGTCGGCGAGGGCGTCGAAGACGGCGGCGACGGCCTGCCGTTCGGCGTGCAAAGGCTGGGGGTGGGTGGTGAGTTGGCGGAGCAGCAGGAGCCAGGCGGCGCCGGCCAGGTAGCAGCCGGCCCGGGCCCAGCCGGGCAGCGGGGCGGGCATGCCGCAGCCGAGGACGGTGAGGACGGTCAGTTGGACGGCGGCCGCGGAGGCGACCGGTCCGGTGACGCTGATCGCCCCGGAGAGTGCCCCGACGGCGCCGAGCAGCGGTACCGCCCACCAGCCGCCGACGGTGCCGATCAGCAGCCCGAGGGCGCCGGCGAGGGCCGGGACGGCCTGCTGCACGGCGCCGGTGCGTCGCCCGGCGGGGCGGTCGTTGACGCCCGCGAACATCGCCCCGAGCCCGGCCAGCACTCCTTCGGCGGGCCGTCCGGCGGCCAGTGCGAGTCCCAGCGGCACCGCCATCCCGGCCGCTCCGCGGGCCGTCGCCGCCCAGGGCACCGGGCCGCGCTGCCAGCGCAGCGGGTGGGTCAGCCAGTCCGGTCGCACCGCTCGCCTGTCCGTGGGAACTCCCTTGCCGGGTACACCTGTTCTGTTCCCCCAGCCTAGGAACGCCTCTTGTCGCCCCTGCTGCACCCGCGTTACACCGGGATGACAACCTCGCCGGCCCTCGCCGGTCCTCACCGGTCCTCACCGCGGAAACCTGTCTGCCTCCCCCGGCGGAAAACCACGTGCGGGCCGTCCGGATCGCCGGTTAGCCTCGCGGTTTGGCCGGAAATCGGACGACAAGGGGTGAAAGGCCGTGGGTCGCAAGGGTGGTGGCCGCGGGCTGGGGCGCGGCTTCGGCTCGCTGTGGTCGGCGGCGGCGGTGTCCGCGCTGGGCGACGGGATCGTGGCGGCGGCGGCTCCGCTGCTGGTGACGTCGTTGACCAGGGATCCGGTGCTGGTCGGCCTGGCGGTGTTCGTCCAGCAGTTGCCGTGGCTGCTGCTGGCCCCGGTCAGCGGGGTGCTGGTGGACCGGGTGGACCGGCGGCGGCTGGCGGTGGCGGCGGACGCGGCGCGGGCCGGGCTGACGGCGGTGCTGGCCGTGGCGGTGTACGCGAACGCGGTGTCACTGCCGCTGGTCTACGCGGTGGGGCTGCTGCTGGGCAGTTGCGCGGCGCTCGGTGACAACGCGTCCTCGGCGCTGCTGCCCGCCGTGGTCGACTCGGCGGACCTGCCGCGGGCCAACTCCCGGATGTTCGGCACCGAGTCGGTGCTCAACCGGCTCTGCGGGCCGCCGCTCGGCGCGGCCCTGTTCGGGGTCGCGGCGGGCCTGCCGCTGACGGTCGACGCGCTGAGTTTCACCGGGGCCGCCGCCCTGGTCTCGACGCTGCGCCTGCGGCCCCGCGCCCGCGCCGGAGCGCCGTCGCCCTCCCCGGCGGAACGGGAGCCGGTGGGCCGCCAGTTCGCGTCCAGCGTCCGCTGGCTGTGGGCCCAGCCCGCGCTGCGCACGCTGACGCTGGCGCTGTGCCTGATGAACGTGACGCTGCTCGCGGGCTTCTCGGTGATGGTGCTGTACGCCCGCGAGCACCTGGGCCTGTCGGAGTTCGGCTACGGCGTGCTGCTGTCGGCTTCGGCGGTCGGCGGCCTGGCCGGGGCGCTGGTCGCCCCCCGGCTGCAGGCCCGGTTCTCGGCCTCGCTGCTGCTGCGGGTGGGCCTGGTCCTGGAGACGCTCACCCATGTCGGCCTGGCGCTGGCGGGTTCGCCGTGGGTGGCGGGCGCGGTCCTGGGCATGTTCGGCGTGCACGGCGCGATCTGGGTGAGCGTCGACCGGACGCTGGTGCAGCGCGCCGTCCCGGACGAGCTGCGCGGCCGGGTGAACAGCGTCTTCATGGCGCTGGCCGTCGGCGGTTCCGCCCTCGGCGCGCTGGCCGGCGGCCCGCTCGCCCGGGCGTTCGGCCTCACCGGCCCGTTCTGGTTCTCGGCCGCCGTGATGGCCGCCCTGACCGTCTTCGCCTGGCGCCCCTTCGGCCGCCGCATCGACACCCCGCCCACCGTCCCCGCCACCTCCGCCGCCCTGGCCGCCACCTGACCGGCCGTCACCCGGCCCGCCCGACCTCCGTCCGACCTCCCGACCGACCTCCGCCCGACCTCCCGACCGACCTCCGTGCGACCTCCGCCTGGACGGCAGCCGACCTCCGCCCGGGCGGCGCCGGGCGGCGTGCCCTCCGCTCTCCCGCCCCCGTGCCTGCGGTATACCTGCTGGCAGTGGCGACGAGAGGTGGGTGGCGGGTGATCCGGCGGCGGGTGCTGGTCTCGGGCACGGTGCAGGGCGTCTTCTTCCGCGACTCCTGCCGCCGGGCGGCGGCGGAGGCGGAGGTGACGGGCTGGGTGCGCAACCTGCCGGACGGCCGGGTGGAGGCGGTCTTCGAGGGCGACCCGGCCCCGGTGGAGCGGATGGTCGCCTGGATGGGGCACGGCCCGTCCCGCGCGGTGGTGGAGCGGGTCGAGGTGGTCGAGGAGCAGCCGGAGGGCCTGCTGGTCTTCGCCGTCACCACCTGACCGCCCGACCACCTGACCGCCCGGCACCCGACCGCCCGACCGCCGGTCACTCCGTTCCGTACGGCCACACCTCGTCGGGGAACACCCGGGCGAACCAGTGCGGTTGGACGTCGCGCAGCCGCAGGGTGTGCCAGCGGCGCGGGTCCTCGGGGAGGGGGACGCCGACCTCGACGTCGGGGCCGTGGGCGAACAGGCGTTCCTGGCAGACGCCGCAGGGGGCGAGCACCCAGAAGCCGCGGTCGCCGTCGGCGGCGGTGACGCAGACCGAGGCGACGACCCGGCGGCCGAGCTTGTACGCCTCGCAGATCGCGCCGGTCTCGTGGCACAGCTGCACGCCGCTGTTGGGGACCGCGGGCGCGGTGCTGGTGAGGACGGTGCCGTCGTCCAGCCGGAGGGCCGCGGCGCCCGCCCAGTCCTGGCCGGGGAAGCGGCTGCGGGTGAGTTCGATCGCGGCGTCCACGAGGTGACGGTCGATGGCCATGCCGGGACGGTACCGAACCGGCGGCGGGCGGCGAAAACGGTTTGCCGCCGGAGGACGGCGGCGCCCAGACTCCGGCCATGACGACCACCACCCGGACCGACGACCGCGACGGCCAGGGCGACCGGGACGACCGGGACAACCGCGACGACCGACTCGCCGCGACCAAGCGGGACTTGAAGCTCTACCTGCAGGACGCCCGGGACGCGCTGGTGTGGAAACTGGAGGGCCTCTCGGAGTACGACGCCCGCCGCCCGCTGACGCCCACCGGGACGAACCTGCTGGGGCTGGTCAAGCACCTGACGGGCGCGGAGGCCGCGTACTTCGGCACCGCCTTCGGCCGGCCGTTCGAGGGCGGCCCGGGGCTGTGGGTGGCGGGCGCCGCCGAGCCGAACGCCGACCTGTGGGCGCGGCCGGAGGAGGGCCGGGAGTTCCTGCTCGCCGAGTACCGCCGGGTCTGGGCGCACGCGGACGCCACCGTCGACGCACTGCCGCTGACCGCGGCCGGCCGGGTCCCGTGGCCCCCGCACAACGAGCTGACGCTGGGCCGGATCCTGCTGCACGTGGTCGCCGAGACCCACCGGCACGCGGGCCACGCCGACCTGGTGCGCGAACTCGTCGACGGCGCGACCGGCCTGCGCCCGACCGGCGCGGTCCTCCCGGAGGGCGACGCCGACTGGTGGTCCTCCCACCGCGCCCGGGTCGAACGGGCCGCCCGCGCGGCGGCCCTCGCCGCGGGCGAGCGGCTGCCCGACTGACGCACCGGCGGCCGAGCCGGGAGGGCCGGGGGTGACCCACCGTCAGGACCGCCGGCGCGGGAGGACGACGGACCAGGGCCCGGCGGGTCGACGCGGAACGGACCAGCCACTGTCAGCAGCACCACCCCGCGCCCACCGCCCACCGCCCTGGGATGATCATCACCGACCGTCCGCCCGAAGGGAATCCGCCCCGTGCCGATCGACCTCACCGAAGCCCTGGCCGCCCACCCGTACCCGGGCCGGGGCGTGCTGCGCTGCCGCACCGCCGACGGCGCCTCGCTGGCCGCCTACTTCCTGACCGGCCGCAGCCCGGCCTCCCGGGCCCGCGCGCTGCGGTCCACTCCGGACGGCGCGCTGACCGTCGTCCCGACCGACGTCCGCGAGCACGACGACCTGCGGCACTACCCGGCGGTGCGGCGCGGCGGCGGGCTGGTGGTGTACGGCAACGGCGAGCAGGTGGCGACGGTCGCGGACCGGCTGGACGCGGGGCTGTCCCCCGTGGAGGCGCTGGACGGCCTGGACTACGAGCCGGATCCGCCGATCTTCACCCCGCGGCTGACGGTGGTCGCGGACGTCCGCCCGGACGGCCCGACCTGGCTGGGCGCGGCCCGGCGCAGCGCCGCCGACCGCCCCGGCACCGACCGGCTGTTCCTGCGGCTGGGCGCGCTCTCCCCGGGCGAGGGCGTGCTGCTGACGACCTATCAGGGCGCTCCGGCCGCCCCGGCCACCGGCGCCCCCTACCTGGAGGTCGCCACCGCGTACCGGGACGCGTCCGACGTGCTGGAGCGCCTCTGGTCCGCCCTCCCGGCCGAGTACCGGGTCGCCGCCGCGGTCTTCGCCCCGGCCGCCTTCCCGGAGGTGCTGCTGCGCCACGCGGCGCAGCAGTGAGCTGCCCGGCCCCCGCGACGCCGGACGGCCGCCCGCGCGCAGGCGTGGGCGGCCGTCGTGCGGAGCCGGGGCGTCAGTTGTCGAAGCCGGGCCGGGGCGTCAGCTGTCGAAGCCGAGGCCGAGCTTGTCCATGGTCTTGAGCCAGAGGTTGCGGCGGCCGGCGTTGCGGTCGGCGCGGTCCAGGGACCACTTGGTGATGCCGATGCCGGCCCAGCGGACGGGTTCGGGCGGGAACGGCAGCGGCTTGCGGCGGACCATCTCCAGGGCGGTGCGCTCGGTGGGCTTTCCGGCCAGCAGGTCGAGCATCACCTCGGCGCCGAAGCGGGTGGCGCCGACGCCGAGGCCGGTGTAGCCGGCGGCGAGGGCGACCTTGCCGTGGTGGGCGGTGTCGAAGAAGGCGGAGAACCGGGTGCAGGTGTCGATGGCGCCGCCCCAGGCGTGGGTGAAGCGCAGGCCCTCCAGCTGCGGGAAGGTCTGGAAGAAGTGCCGGGCGAGGGTCTGGTAGGTCTGCGGCCGCTGGTCGTACTCGCTGCGGACCTTGGCCCCGTAGTGGTAGATCGCGTCGTAGCCGCCCCACAGGATCCGGTTGTCAGCGGACAGCCGGTAGTAGTGGAACTGGTTGGCGCTGTCGCCGATGCCCTGCCGGCCCTGCCAGCCGATCGCGGCGAGCTGTTCGGCGCTGAGCGGTTCGGTCATCAGCGCGTAGTCGTAGACCGGCACGGTGTACGGGCGGATCCGCTTGACCAGCGACGGGAAGACGTTGGTGCCGAGGGCGACCTGCCGGGCGAGGACCCGGCCGTAGGGGGTGCGCACGGCCATGCCGGGGCCGGACTCGGCGATGTCGAGGGCCTTGGTGTGCTCGAAGATCCGCACGCCGAGCCGCTCGCAGGCCCGCTTGAGGCCCCAGGCGAGCTTGGCGGGGTGGAGCATCGCCACGCCGTCCTTGTCCCAGAGCGCGCCGAGGTAAGTCGGGGAGTCGACCTGGGCGCGGACGGCGTCGGTGTCCAGCAGCTCGTAGTCGCCGTACTCCTTGGCGAGTTCGTACAGTTCGGCGAGTTCCTCGACCTGGTGCGGTTCGGTGGCGACGTCGAGTTCGCCGGTGCGCTCCCAGTCGCAGTCGATCGCGTACGTCGCCACCGCGTCCTCGATGGACTGCAGGTTGCGGGCGCCGAGTTGTTCGAGCGCGGCCAGCTCGTCGGGCCAGCGCTCCAGGCCGTTGCCGAGGCCGTGGGTGAGGCTGGCGGCGCAGAAGCCGCCGTTGCGGCCGGAGGCGGCCCAGCCGGTCTGTTCGGCCTCGATCAGGACCACGTCGCGCCCGGGGTCCCGTTCCTTGGCGATGAGCGCGGTCCACAGGCCGCTGTAGCCGCCGCCGACGACCAGCAGGTCGCAGCGGACGTCGCCGGTGAGGGCGGAGTTGGCGTCCGGGCGGCCCGGGTCCTCCAGCCAGAACGGGGTGGGTTTGGCGTCCCGCAGTGCGTGTACGGGGTCCATGCTCTCGGTTCCTTGCCTAGGGAGGGTGCGGCCCGGCCGTGGGGGCGGCCGGGCCGTGGGGTGGTGCGGGGGCTACCGGTCCTCGGCCGCGTCCGGGCCGAGGTCGACCGTGTAGACCTTGCGGAGCGTCTCGTGGACGGTCCAGGTGGTGCGGTCGCCCTCGCGGAGCACCGCGAGGTCGCCGGGGCCGAGTTCCAGGACGGGGCCGTCATCGAAGGCGACGGTGGCCCGGCCGCTGAGCACGACGAACATCTCGTCCGCCTCGGTGTCGGTGACGACGCCGGGGGTGATCTGCCAGATCCCGTGGACCCGGCGGCCGTCGGCGGACTCCCAGACCACCTTGCCGGTGACCTCGGGCGCGCCGGAGACGACCTGCCCGGGGTCGAGCGGCTCGGGCTCCAGTTCGGCGTCCGGGACGTGCAGGGCGAAGCTGTTGATCATGCCTCGACGCTATCCGTTCCGGTGCCGCTGACGGCCTTGTCACTGTGCGCCGAGTCCGGCCGCCACCCTGACAGGTCGTACGCCCCGGTGTCCGCGCTGTCCCCGCTGCCCCCGGTGTCCCCGCTGTCCCCGCTGTCCCCGCTGTCCGCGCCGTTCGCGGCGTGCCGGTCGGCGGCGGCGGCGTCCCGGGCGGCCTTGCGGGCGGCCAGCGCCGGGTAGAGCAGCAGCGAGGCGCCGACCACGATCAGGCAGTAGACGACGGCCTTGGTGCCCTCCTCGCTGTACTGCTCGATCGCGGCCCAGACGCTGACGCCGGTCAGGCTGACGGTGATCAGGCCGATGCTCCACCAGCCGCCGGGGATCTTGTAGGGGCGCTCCAGCTCGGGTTCGCGGATCCGCAGCGCGATCAGCGCGGCGACCTCCAGCAGGATGCCGATGTTGGTGAGGAAGACGTCGTAGATCACCAGGCTCTGGAAGCTGGAGAAGCAGAACAGCGCGTAGACGACCGAGGAGCCGACGATCGAGGCGACCGGCATCTTGTAGCGCTTGCTCTCCTTGGAGACCCACTTGGGCAGGTAGCCGTCGTGCGAGAGCGAGGAGGGCAGCCGCGAGTAGGAGGCGAGCAGCGCGGAGAACATCGCCACCGAGGCGAACAGGCCGCCGATGGTGACGACGTACTGCAGCCAGGGGCCCGCCAGTTCGCCGGCGATGTCGGGGAGCGCGCCGTCCTCCCAGCTCTTCCAGCCGTTCTCGCCGCCCGGGCCGACGGCGAGGGAGGCCAGCGAGGGCAGCAGGTAGCCGGCGATAATCAGCAGCACCGACCAGAGCAGCGCCTTGGGCAGGTGCTTCTTCGGGTTCTCCATCTCGCCGGCCACGGTGGAGACCGAGTCCCAGCCGGAGTAGTTCCACATCACGATGAACAGGCCGGAGCCGAAGGCGTTCCAGGTGGACTGGCCCTGTTCGGCGGTCATCGAGGAGATCGGGTTGGTGCCCTCGGTGATCAGCTGGTAGAAGCCGATCACGGTGAGGATCAGCATCGGGGTCAGGCAGATCAGCGCGAACGCCACCGAGGAGTCGCCGACCCAGCCCGCGCCCATCAGGTTCAGCAGCGTGAACAGCACGATGACGCCGACGCAGATCACCCAGTTCAGGTCGACCTGGATGCCCGCGAGTTCGAACAGCACGTGCTTGCCGGGGGCGACGGCGCCGATCAGGCTCGACAGGTACGAGGTGAACATGACCGGGTACAGCGCCATGTCGACGAAGCTGCACACCCACTGCAGCAGGCCCTGCTGGAAGGCCCAGAACCGGCCGAGACCGCGCTTGACCCAGTGGTAGTAGCCGCCCTCGACCGGGATGGCGGTGCCGAGTTCGGCGCAGACCAGGGCGTGCGGCACGCTGTAGATCAGCGGGGCGACCAGGATCAGCAGGATGCCCATGCCGGGGCCGGAGGTCGAGAACAGCGGCTCGATGCCGTAGGCGCCGCCGGAGACGCTGAAGAAGATCAGCGCGACCAACGGGACGAGGCTCACGCGCTTGGGCGTCGCCCACCGGTTCTCCGGCGGGGCCACGGGGATGGCGGTCATTTTCACCTTGGCAATCGGGTGTCGGCTCGGATGCGGTCTCGGTTCGAGAGGCACGAGTCTTGTCGCCCCGGTGACGTAGGGCAATCATTCAATCTGTCAGCTGTCTTGTTGCGCCTCTGACACACTGCAGGCCCCGCCGACGGATCGGCGGGGCCTCATCGTGCCAGGTCAGACGCTTCTCAGGCGCCGCACCCGGAATCGGCGACCACGAAGTACCCGGCGGAGGTCTCCTTCAGCGTGTGCGTGACGAACAGGTTCCACAGCCCCATGTTCTGGTTCGACCCGTTCGCGTACGCGTACCCGCCGCTCTGGTGCGCCCGGCCCGCGGCGACCTGGTTGTAGTTGTTGTCCGTCCAGCACCCCAGCGGCGCGGAGGACGAGGGAGAGGGCGAGGGCGAGGAGGAAGCGGACGGCGACGGCGACGGGGACGGGGACGGCGAGGAGGAGGGAGAGGAGGACGGGGACGCGGAGGGTGACGGCGACGCGGTGGCGGTGGCGCCGTCCAGGCCCCAGAACAGGCCGGTGTAGTACGAGGAGCAGATGGTGTTCAGGAAGTACGCCCCGCTCTGCCCGCAGTTGGTGGTGCCGCTGCCGGGGCTGACCGGCAGGCCGTGGCCCATCCCCGAGATGCTGTACAGCTGCACGGCGGGGCGGCCCGTGCCGTCGTTGTAGACGCTGAGCGTGGTGTTGCCGGGCAGCGCCCGGGTGGCGGAGGCGTTCTGCCCGATGCCCCACACGTTGGTCCACTGGTCGCGCAGTTCGGTGGCGTTGACCGGGGCGACGGTGCTGTCGGAGCTGCCGTGCCAGATCGCCACCCGCGGCCAGGGGCCGGTGTAGCCGGGGTAGGAGGCGCGCACCTTGTCGCCCCACTGGGCGGGGGTCAGGTTCTGGCTGGAGTTCTGGCAGCCGGAGGCCGCGGACTGGGTGGTGGCGCACTGGGCGGGCAGGCCGGAGGCGATCGAGCCGCCCGCGAACACGTCCGGATAGTCGGCGAGCAGGTCGGCGGCCATGCCGGCGCCCGCGGACAGGCCGGTCACGTACACCCGGGACGGGTCGCTGCCGTAGAGCGCGACGGCCTTGTCGACCATCTGCTTGACCGACAGGGCCTCGCCCTTGCCGCGGGTGTCCTTGCTGCTGTCGAACCAGGAGAAGCAGGACAGCACGTTGTTGGCGGAGCCGGTCTGCGGGAAGACCACGGCGAAGCCCCAGCGGTCGGCGAGTTGGGCCCAGCCGGAGTTGTTGTAGTAGTCGGTGGCGGTCTGGGTGCAGCCGTGCAGCGCCACCACCAGCGGCTTGCCGGCGGGCAGCGCGGTCGGGACGTAGCTGTACATCGCCAGGTTGCCGGGGTTGGTGCCGAACCCGGTGACCTGTCCGAGCCCGGCCGCGGACGCCTGCGGCGCCCCGGTCAGCAGCCCGCCGACGATCAGCGCGCCGGCCAGCGCCGCGCCCGCCCAGCGGCCGGGGCCGGAGCGTCGCCGCCGGGGCTCCCGTCCGGTGCGGGCCGGTCCGCTCCGGGCGGGTCGTCCTGCGCGTGCCAGTCCTGCCAGTCCTGCCAGTGCCATGTGGGGGCTCCGCTCTCTGCGGGTGCTCGCGTGCCGGGTGGGGGGTGGCCGAGCACCGTTCGCGGTGAATCATCGGCGCGGGCCCGGCGGGGGCCCATGGGTCGGTGCACCACGGGCGGGTCCGCGGGCATGGCGGCGGCGACCATTGAACGGGCGCCCGGGGATGATCACGGACCCGCCCGCGCCTCCCACACCCGGGCGGACGGCGCGGGTAGCCTTCACCGGGTCATGCCCACGATCACCGACAAATCCGACTCCTCCCGGGTCCGTCCGATGCTCGGCACGGTCGTCCGGCTGTCGCCCTTCCTGCTGATCGCGCTGTCCGCGGGGGCAGACGCCGAGACCCCGGCCGGGCAGCGCTACGACCGGTTCGTGGTGGCGGCGCCCGCCCTCGCGGCGGCGACCTGGGGCTCGCTGGGGACGCTGCTGATCGGCCTGCTCGCCGTGGGCACCGAGGTGGTGCTGGCGCTGATCCGGGACGGCGAGGTCGGCGCGTCGGCGGCCTCGGTGATCGCGGCGACGGTGACGGTCTCGCTGGCCGCCTCGTACACCTCCGGGATGCGGGTGCGCCGCGAACGCGACCTGGCGCTGGTGCGCTCGGTGGCGCGGACCGCCCAGCAGGTGGTGCTGCGCCCGCTGCCGGACCGGCTGAACGACGTCGGCCTGGCGCTGTACTACAACGCGGCGGCCGAGCAGGCGCAGATCGGCGGCGACCTGTACGAGGCGGTGCGCACGCCGTTCGGGGTGCGGATCATCCTGGGCGACGTGCAGGGCAAGGGCCTGCCCGCGGTGGAGATGGCGGCGGCGCTGCTCGGCTCGTTCCGGGAGGCCGCGTACGACGCGAAGGACCTGCCCGCGCTGGCCGGCCGGCTGGAGACCGGCCTGCAGCGGTACGCGGAGCGGGCCTCCTCGCCGGACGCGGCGGAGCGTTTCGCCACCGCCGTGCTGCTGGAGCTCCCGGAGGGCCGGCCGGAGGCGTACCTGCTGAACTGCGGCCACCCGCCGCCGGTGCTGCTGCGCGCGGACGGCGGGGTGCAGCCGGTGGAGCCGGAGGTGCCGCTGCCGCCGCTGAACCTGTCGGCGCTGGTGGCCAGCGACTACCGGGCGCGCACCGTCCCGTTCGGGCCGGGCGACCGGGTGCTGCTGTACACCGACGGCGTCAGCGAGACCCGGGACCGGCGCGGCGAGTTCTACCCGCTGACCGAGCGCCTGGCGGGCTGGACCGCCACCCCGGACACCGCGCTGCTCGACAACCTCCGCCGCGACCTGCGCCGCTACGCGGGCGGGCCGGCCGACGACGACGTGGCCGCCCTGCTCGCCACCCGCCTGCCGGCACCCACCGCCGCCTCCGGCCCCGGGGTCTGAGGCTCCGGGGTCTGAGGCCCCGTCGGCGGCGGGCCCGGGTGCGGCCGGGGTCCTCCGGTACAGCCGGGGGCTCCGGTGCGGCCGGGGTCCTCCGGTACAGCCGGGGGCTCCGGTGCGGCCGGGGTCCTCCGGTACAGCCGGGGCCGTCCCCCGGTCGGGGCTCAGGTCGCGGGCGGTAACCTCTGGGCCTTGCCATTGACGCCGTTGTCGAAGGAGCCGCCGGTGTCCGAGAACCGTACGACACTGCCGTTGCGGATCGCCGTGTTCGGGGCGGGCAGCATCGGCTGCCGGCTGGGCGGGGCGCTGGCCGCCCGCGACGACGTGACGCTGATCGGGCGGCCGTCCGCGATGGCCGAGCTGGACCGGGCCGGGCTGACCGTGACCGGCCCGGGCGACCGCCGGCTGCACGCCCGGCCGCGCACCGCCGTGGACGCCTCCGCCGCGGCGGGCGCCGACTACGTGCTGGTGACCGTCAAGTCGGCGGACACCGCGGACGCGGCCCGGCTGCTCGACCCGCACCTGGACGGGCGGTCCACCGTGATCAGCTTCCAGAACGGCCTGCACAACGCCTGGGTGCTGCGCGAGGCGCTGCCCGGCCGGACGGTGCTGGCCGGGATGGTGCCGTACAACGTGGTGCGCACCGGCCCGGCCTCCTTCCACCAGGGCACGGCGGGCGCGCTGCTGCTCGAACGGGCGGGCGCGGCGCGGCGGTTCGCGGACTCGGCGGCCGCGGCCGGGCTGCCGGTGGGGCTGCGCGCGGACATGCCGCGGGTGCAGGCCGCGAAGCTGCTGATGAACCTGAACAACGCCGTCAACGCGCTCTCCGGCCTGCCGCTGCGCGAGCAGCTCGGCAGCCGCCCGTACCGGCTGGTGCTGGCGCGCTGCCAGCGCGAGGCGCTGGCGGTGTTCGCGGCGGCGGGGCTGTCCCCGGCCCGGTTGACGCCCCTGCCGCCGGAGTGGATGCCGTCCGTGCTGGGCCTGCCGGACCCGGTGTTCCGCCGGGTCGCGGCGGCCAGCCTGCGGGTGGACTCCCGGGCCCGCTCCTCGATGTGGGAGGACCTGCAGCGCGGCCGCCCCACCGAGGTCGACGAGTTGCAGGGCGAGGTCGTCGCGCTGGCCGAGCGGCACCGGCTGCCCGCCCCGGCCAACCGCCGCCTGCTCGAACTGGTCCGCGCGGCCGAGGAGGCCCCCGCCCCGCCCGCCTGGTCCGGCCCCGACCTGCTCGCGGCCCTCGAGCGGTAGACCCCCGTTCCCCGACCAGGAGTTGACGCCCCCGCCATGACCGCGCAGTGGACCACCCACGGTGTCGACCTGCACCCCGACGCGGTGCACAAGCGCTTCCGCGCCGACGCGCACGGCGAGCCGGAGCGGGAGTGGCGGGCGCTGACCCTGCTCGACCGCTACGCCCCGGGCCTGGCACCTCGGCCGCTGGGCCGGGCGGGCGGCGCCGTCACCATGTCGCGCCTGCCGGGCACCGTGCTGCGCGGCGCCGTGCTGACGGACCGCCACCTGGACGCGCTGGCCAGGGCGGTGCGGCGGCTGCACGGCGCCGTCCCGGCCGGGGAAGCGGCCCGGCTGCCCGGACGGCGCTGGGACGTCCGGGAGTCCGCCGACGCGATCCGCGCCCGGGCCGGGGCGGTGCGGGCACCGGGGACGGGGCGGGCGCTGGCGGCGGGCCTGCGCTGGCTGGACGGCGCGCAGGACGCGCTGGCGGCGGGCGGCGCCGCGGCGGCGCCCGTACTGGGGCAAGCCGACGGCAACCTGGCGAACTTCCTGTGGGACGGCGCCGACGTCCGGCTGGTCGACTTCGAGGACTCCGGGCGCTCCGACCGGCCGTACGAGCTGGCCGAGATGGTCGAGCACGTCTCGGCCTGGGTGGACACCGACCTGGACGCCGGGGCCTTCCTGTCCCGGTTCCCGCTCTCCCCCGCCGAGCAGCGCCGCCTGCTGGAGTGCCGCCGGCTGTTCGCCCTGCTCTGGCTGGTCTTCCTGTCCGGCGACCCGGCCACCACCGCCCGCAACCCGCCGGGCACCCCGGCCCGGCAGGCGGTGCGCCTGCTCGCGCTGCTCGACGCCCCTTCCCCTTCCCCGGCGCAGTGACCGCGGCCGTGAGCGCGGCCGTGACGGGCCGTCAGGCGGGGAGGGTCTTCTCCAGCACCACCGAGGTGTAACGGACCGTCATGCCGACCTTGAGGTACAGGTCGAGCGCGCCGGTGCCGGAGTGCGTCCACAGGGTGCAGTGGCTCAGCCCGGCCTCCCGGCAGGCGAGGAAGGCGTGGTGCAGCAGGTGGCGGGCGATGCCGCGGTGGCGGTGGTCGCGGTCGACGGCGAGGCTCTCCACGTAGCCGTCCGGGCTGCCGGGCTGGTCGAGGGAGAGCGCGACGCCGACCACCCGGCCGTCGGCCCCGGTGACGGCGAGCGGGGAGCGTTCGGGGGTGAACGTCTCGCGGCCGACGGCGTGTTGGACCCACTCCTCGAAGGACATCCGGCGGGCCTTCCAGTCGGCGAAGGCGTCCTCGACGACCCGGTGGGCGGCGTGCGCGTCGTCCGGGTCGCCGGGGCGGAACGGGCGGACCCGGATGCCGGCGGGGGCGGGCGGGAGGTCGGGCAGCGCGTCGAGCGGGATCTCCAGCAACCAGCTGGCGCCCTTGGGCCGGTACCCGTAGGTGCGCAGCATGGCCAGGCCGGCCGCGTCGAGGTCGGCGACCACCTGGACCAGCTTGTCGACGCCCTGTTCGGCGGCGCGGGTCTCCATCCAGCCGAGCAGGGCGGTGCCGATCCGGCGGCCGCGGTGCGCGGGGTGGACCCGGCACTCGCAGCGCCGGTCGCTCCACGCCCAGGCGGCGAGCCGCCCGTCCGGGCCGTGCACCAGCAAGGTGTCGGCGGCGGGGTCGAAGCCGGGGCGGGCGAGCACCGCGGCGATCTCCCCGCTGTCGGCCTCGGTGGCCCGCTCGCCGTGCAGGGCCCGTTCGCAGCCGGTCAGCAGGTCGAGGACGTCGGGCAGGTCGCGGGCCGGGTCGAGCGGACGGGCGGTGTAGCCGGCGGGCAGGACGACGGGCTGGGCCATGGGCGGTGGGTCCTTCCTGGTGGTCAGCGGTCGGACGGGGCGCGGTCAGGTGACGGTGGCGGCGGCGGTGGCGGCGGCCCGGTCCAGCAGAGCGGGCAGGTCCCGCATGTCGGCGAACAGCACGGTGTCGGGGTCCGTCCCGTCCCCGAACTCCCCGCCGATGAGGGCGCTGCCGGTGGGTCCGGCGGTGTAGCCGAAGCGGCGCATGCCCGCGGCGCGGGCGGCCCGCAGTCCGGCGGGGCTGTCCTCGACGACGGCGCAGACCCCGGGGGCGTACCCCGTCCGGGCGGCGGCGTGCAGGAAGACGTCGGGGAAGGGCTTGCCGCGGGCGACCTCGGTGGCGCTGAAGATCCGTCCGGCGAACCGCTCGTACAGGCCGGTGCGGCCCAGGGTGTGCCGCATCTTGTCGTGGCTGCCGCTGGAGGCGACGCAGTAGGGCAGGCCGCGCGCGTCGAGGGCGTCCAGGGCGGCGGCGATGCCGTCGACGGGCGTCAGTTCGGCGTCCACCAGCTCGCGGTGGCGGTGTTCGAAGCGGCGTTCCCACTCGGCGGCGGCCGCGGCTCCGAGCCGTTCGCCGACCTGCTGCCAGATCGCGGCGTGGCTGCGGCCGATGAACCGCTGCACCACCTCGTCCGGGCCGAGCGGCCAGCCGAGTTGCGCGCCGACCTCGACCTGCACCCGGACCGCGATCCGCTCGCTGTCCACCAGCACGCCGTCACAGTCGAACACCACCAGTTCGACCGGTTCTCCCGCCCTGTTCGCACTCCCCATTCCCGGCAGCCTAGCCCCTGGCCCCGAGGGCCGGACCGTCGCCGGGGCGCAGGGCGGCGGCGACCAGGCCCTCGATCGCCTCGCGCGGGACGTCGCCGCCGCTCACCAGACGGTCGAAGACCAGGCCGTCGACGCAGGTCAGCAGGGTGTGGGTGCGGCTCTCCGGGTCGGCGGCGCCGTGCGCGGCGAGGAAGTGGCGGACCGCCGCGCGACCGGCGTTCTCGCGCGGGACCAGGATCTCGCGCAGTTCCAGGTCCCGGGCGCTCTCGACGGCGCAGGCGTAGCGGGCCAGTGAACGGCGGCGGCCCTCGCCCGCGAGGCGGTGCCGGGTGAGCAGCAGCAGGCCGTCCACCAGATCGGCGGCACTCTGCGGGGGCCCGAACTGCTCGGCCAGGGACTGGAGTTCGGCCTGGTCGCGCTGGACGAGGCGGGTGACCAGGCCGGTGAGCAGCGCGGCCCGGGTCCGGAAATAGGCGGAGGTGGTACCGGGCGGCAGAGCGGCCCGGCGGTCCACCGCCCGGTGGGTCAGCCCGCGGACGCCCTCGTCGGCGAGCACGTCGAGGGCTGCGTCCGCGAGAAGGGTGCGCCGGTCCGATGCCATGGCCCCTTTCTATACCCGCCCGCACCCACGGGGCGCCGACCGGCCGACGATCAAGACCGAAGCCCCCTGGGCCCGCATCCCCCACGCAGTCATCTCGGCGGCAGGCCCCCATCGCTCAGTTGTCGCCGCCCGGGACGCGGACGGCGCCAGGCCCGACGACAACAAGACCCGGAGCCTTGCCCGGTCCCTGCACCCGATCGTTCACCGAGCCCGGATGCTCCTCGGCCACAAACACGACCGGCAGCATTCCGCCGAAGTGCTCTGCGGCTGCGACGGCCCCTCGCAGCCGACCGCAGCACCGACTCCGTCGCCGTCGTCCGCTGCCCGGCCACCCTCAACGAGAAGCCACGCGGCATCACCCACCCGCGTCACACCTGGACCGACCTGCTCAACAACGGCTGAACCACGCCGTAAACTGAGGGAGTTGAGCAGCAGCTAGCGGTTGGGGTGGGGCTGTGGAGTCGACCAGCAATGGGATCAACGGCGGAACCTTCGGGTCAGCCTTCCAGGCCGGGACCGTCAACGGCGGCGTCCACATCGGCACGCCTGGCCCACCACCGCCGACCGATATGCGCGAACTCTACAGAATCGCATACCGCCTCTTCGAGAGAGGAGCGCGAGCCAGTGAGGACCTATGCCTGTCCGGCCATTTTCGAGCTTCGAATGACGCGCCGTTATCCAAGTCGATGGATGCGGCCCTCAGGGAGATGCACTCTGTCGCGCAAGGACTTCAGTCGCTAGATGCAGAGTTCGACCTATTTGCCCCCGAAGCCGTCCGGAGTGCCTATTTCGAGACAATTTACCGCTTCATGCGGGTCGGGGGTTTGGCTTTCCCGGAAAACGGCTTCAGGTGGGATAATTTGGAGATTGTCGAAGATCGCTACAGCGAATACCTGGCTGGCCAGGAAAAGTTCGCCGCCGCGGTCCGGCGCGCCACGAACTGACGGACTCGATCCAGAGAGCGGAACTACCCTCGCATCCGGTCGATGCCAAGGCCTCCGAGCTACGGGCCAGCCAGCTCAATACTGGCGGGCCCGCGAGGACCGGATCACCCGGCTCGGCGACAGTACCCGCGGCACCGCACGGTGGAACCCCGGCGAACTGCCACAGCAAGTGTCACCGCGCCACACCGATTACCGGAATTTACAATCCTTAACCTCATGGTCGAAATATGCAGCCGCAAACCCGCCTCAAGAAGCCCCGCGAGCCGTCAACACTGCCCCCGAATCGCCGTGCACTACTCAGGTTAAGCTCGCCTTGTCGTGGGTGCTGAGAGCTGTCGATCCGTGGGTATGTCCCGTCCGTGCGATACGCGCGGGGGGGGGCGGTCTCACTCCCCAGGAGCAGCAGTGCCGGGAGCGGGTGCGCCTTGATGCCGCCGAGCGGTTCGAGCGCGGCGACGGCAACGGAATGATCGCTCGTGACTTGAGAGTCACGGTGCGGTCGGTCGAACGGCGGCGCCGGGCCTGGCGGGAAGGTGGCTCGGTGGCATTGGAGTTGAAAGGGCCGCAGCCGCTACCCCGGCTCGGCAAGCGTCAGTTCGCGCTACTGGAGCGGGAGTTGGAGAAGGGGCCACTCGCTCACGGCTGGGAGGACCAGCGGTGGACGCTGGCGCGGATCAAGACTGTGATCGGCCGGCGGTCCCACGTCTCCTACCCGGTCCAGGGCTGGTGGAAGCTGATGCGGCGAGGCGGCTGGTCGTGCCGGCAGCCGGTTCGCCGGGCGGTGGAGCGCGACGGCCGGGCGGTCGAGGTGTGGGAGAAGCAGGTGTAGCCGCAGGTAAAAGCCTAGTGGCGGCACTCGGGGCCTGGCTGGTGTTCGAGGACGAGGCCGGCGTCTCGATGACACCGGCGCGGGCCCGCACCTGGGGACGCCGCGGACGTACACCCGTCGTCCGGGTGCGCGGCCGCTCCCGCCGACGGGTCTCGATCACCGCCTTGACCTGCTACAAGACCGGTGAACGCTCGGCTGATCCACCGGCCCAGACCGAACGACAGCCAAGGCCGGGCCAGAGGCCGCAAAAGCTTCACCCGGACCGACTACCGCGACCTGATCGTCGCCGCGCACAACCAGCTCGACGGCCCGATCGTCCTGGCCCGGGACAACCTGAACACCCACCTGGCCGCCAACATGAAGGAGCTCATCGCTGCCCAGGACCGGCTCACCGTCCACCAGTTGCCCCCGTACGCGCCAGACCTCAACCCGGTCGAAGGGATCTGGTCGCTCCTGCGGCGCGGCTTCCTGTCCGACGTCGCCTTCGCCGACCCCGACCACCTGCTGCGGACGGTCAGACGCGGCCTACGAAAGATCCAGTATCGACCTCAGCTCATCGACGGCTGCCTGGCGAATCAGAAGCCGTCGGGTACCTGCACGGCTCTCCCGTGGCCGGATCGAGGCGGGCCTTCTGCCGGCTCTCCTGCACCTGCCAGTGCGCGAAGCGTGCCGCCGGGTTCACCAGGAGCGGACGCCCGATACTGAGCGGCCACCGCTCCCGTACGGTCGGGTCGTCCTTCAGCACTCGGAGAAGGAACTCGGCCATGCCCAATGGGTGGACCGTGAACATCGGTCGGGTGTGACGGCCGATGACCAGCACCGGCCAGTCGTCGGGATCGTCGGCAGTGGTCAGCCAGCACAGCAGGTCGGGACCGGACGCCCCCCCCACGACAGGATGCTCTCCGGGTCGACGTCAAGGACGGCTCGACCACCCTCCCTCTCCCAGGTGTGGCGAGCCTCTGCCGTCCCGTCCGCCATCGACCCGACCATGGTGGTGCCCACCGGCACGGGGGGAAAGATGTCCATCTCGTGACCGATCGAACCGCTGCCGAACACTGCCATGAAGGCCTGGTAGTCCTCGGGGAAGCCGGTACCCCAACGCACCCTGGCAGCCGCCCAGTCCACCCGCTCGTCGACGCCGTTCTCCGGCGACATCACCTGAGCCAGTCGCTCGATGCCAAGGTGCACCGCATTGCCCTCCGTCTCATTCCCCCGACAACCTAGTACTCCAGCCGTAGACCGTGAATCACGGGAGCAATGCTCAAGACCTGTGGGTCGGTTTCGGGAGGGACGCGGAGGGCGTACCTTCCCGAATGATCCTGTGATGGTCTCCGAGTAGGCCCGCGTTCGCAGCGCGGGTCGGGAAGGCACGTCCGTGCTCAGCGTAGTGAATGCCGATGGGGCGACGGAGTCCGGCTCCCTGATTGATGAGATCGTCCGCGAGGGGACCCGGAGGATGCTGGCCGCCGCGTTGGAGGTGGAAGTCGGCCAGTACATAGCCGAGTTGGCGGCGCAGACGGACGAGCAGGGGCACCGCCTGGTGGTCCGCAACGGTCGCCACCTCCCCCGGACCGTCGCCACGGCGGCCGGGCCGGTCGAGGTGACCGCGCCACGCGTGAACGACCGTCGTGTCGACGAGGTCACCGGCGAACGGAAGCGGTTCTCCTCGCAGATCCTGGCCCCGTGGTGCCGCAAGTCGCCCAAGGTTTCCGAGGTGCTGCCACTGCTCTACCTCCACGGACTGTCGTCGGGGGACTTCGTACCGGCGCTGGAGCAGTTCCTCGGCTCGTCCGCCGGGCTGCCGCCAGCCACCGTGACCCGGCTGACGAAACAGTGGGGCGAGGACCGCACGGCGTTCCAGAGCCGAGACCTGTCGGACCGCGACTTCGTCTACGTGTGGGCCGACGGCGTCCACCCCAAGGTCCGCCTCGGACAGGCCCACTCGTGTGTGCTGGTCCTGCTCGGGGTGCGCCTCGACGGGACCAAGGAACTGATCGCGCTCGCGGAGGGTCTACGGGAGTCGACAGAAGCATGGGCGGACCTGCTGCGAGACTGCCGCCGGCGCGGCATGCACGACCCCGAACTCGTCGTCGGTGACGGCGCGATGGGACTGTGGCGGGCCCTGGTCGAGGTGTTCCCCGCAGCCCGCCACCAGAGATGCTGGGCTCACAAATCGCGGAACGTCACGAACGCCCTGCCGAAGTCCGCCCAGCCCGGCGCGAGCAAGGCGATGCAGGAGATCTACAACGCTGAGGACCGCGCCCGCGCGGAGAGGGCCATCGAGGCGTTCGCGCGCACCTACGGCGCGAAGTTCCCGAAGGCCGTCGCGAGGATCACCGGCGACGCGGAGGAGCTGCTGGCGTTCTACGACTTCCCGGCCGAGCACTGGATCCACCTGCGGACCACGAATCCGATCGAGTCGACGTTCTCCACGGTCAAGCTGCGGACCAAGGTCACCCGCGGCGCCGGCAGCCCCGCCGCGGCTCTGGCGATGGTGTTCAAGCTCGTCGAGTCCGCCCAGCGACGCCGGCGCGCGATCACCGGCGCCCACCTCGTCGCCCTGGTCCGCTCCGGCGCCCGCTTCGAGAACGGCATCCTGGTCGAGCGCACCGAGGCGGCGGCATGACCGAGCCCCTCAACCCCGGCAGTCACGTGGTCGAGGTTGAACTGGCGATCGATCAGGTCACCATCGTGAGCCCGGCCGAAGCCACCGCCACCGTGCGCTGCATGCTCGGGCCCGTACGCCGCGGTGCCCGTTTCGACGGAATCCGCGACTCGGCAGAAGCCATCGACCTGGAACTGACTCAGATCCTCGCCCACTTCGGACATCCGGTCGAGGAACTCGACCCCGTCCACACTGCGCTCGTGACCCTCCGAGGCACAGGAGCTCAACACCTCACGTCAGCTACACCGCACTCCCACTGGCAGACCATCCGGGGAGCCAACCCGCCGGCGTGACCAAGCCATCCACAGGTATTGACTATTGCTCACTGCTGGACGATCGCCGAGCATGCCGGTGACAGCAGTCCGGCTGGTACGCAGCACCTTCTCAGCCGCGCATACTGGGACGCCGACGAAGTCCGCGACGACATAAGGGACTTCGTGGTCGAGCACCTCGGCAACCAGGACGCCATCCTGGTGGTGGACGAGACCGGCGACCTGAAGAAGGGCACCGCGAGCGTCGGGGTGCAACGCCAGTACACCGGGACCGCAGGGCGAATCGAAAACGCCCAGGTCGCCGTCTACCTCGCCTACTCCACCCCGGTCGGGCACGCTGCCATCGACCGTCGCCTCTACATCCAACGCTCTTGGACTCAGGCCCCCGACCGGTGCCGGGCCGCAGGCATCCCGGACCATACGGGGTTCGCCACCAAGCCCGCCCTGGCCACCGAGATGATCACCCAGGCCCTGGACACCGGCGTCACGGCCTCATGGGTCACCGGCGACGAGGTCTACGGCGGCGACCCCCATCTGAGCGCCGGGCTGGAGGGCCGTCAGGTCGGCTACGTCCTGGCCGTCTCACGCAAGCGACCGATCCCGACCCGCGCGGGCGTGTTCACGGCCGGCATGCTGGCCCGCTGCCTCCCGAAGACCGCGTGGCAGCGACTCTCAGCCGGAGACGGCGCCAAAGGTCATCGCTTCTACGACTGGGCCCAAGTAGAGATCGACAGCCCGACGAGCAGCGCGGGTCACCGCTCGTTGCTCATTCGACGCAACCGGCGCACCGGCGAACTCGGCTTCTACCGTTGCTACTCGGCTGGACCCGCTCCTTTGAGCGCCTTGGTCAGGGTGGCCGGGCGCCGCTGGACGGTGGAAGAGACCTTCCAGTCCGCGAAGGGCCTTACCGGCCTGAACGAGCACCAGGTTCGCCGCTGGACCTCCTGGCACCGATGGACCACCCTGGCCATGCTCGCGCATGCATTCCTCGTGGTCACGGCCGCCATCGAACGGACCACCGTGACCACGCCACCAGGGCTCGCCCCGCTGACCTGTGGCGAGATCCGACGACTCTTCACCGCCTTCGCCGCACCGCAACCACGCGGCCTGGCTCACCGACTCAGTCGGTTATGCTGGCGCCGACGACACCAGGCCCGTGCACGGAGCAGCCACTACCACCGACAAGCAGCTGGCCTGTCGTAGAGGCTCGTGCCCCCTGATATCCAGATGTCGCGAGGTCGGGGCCGGTGCATACTTCCTGACCGTGGAAATCACGACAGGCGAGCTGCGACGCCTTCGATCTGGACCGGGGGCCGAGGATGACGCCGAGCCCCGGCCGTTTCTCGTACGCCTCCGGTTCGGTGCCGAGGATCCGGCCCACGTCATAGCCAATGCGCGTGCGGTACTGACGTGCGTGGTCGCGCAGATGAGGGACTGGCCGACAGAGGAGCTTTGGCCGCAGCTGCTGCCGACCTGGTTCATCCAGCGGTGCGCGCCCGAGACCCCGGAACCGGATCATGGCGAGCCCTTCGACATCGAGGACTGGCTGCGTCAGTGGCGCGCGATGACACCAGAGGAGAGGGCAGCCGTCGATCAGGAGCCGTGGACGCTCTCGGGATGGCTGTACTACTTCGACCCGACCGATGAAGGGATGGGAGACGATCGCAGCTGGTGGTGGTGGCACTCAGGGACCGATGAGTCGGGTGGCTGGGTGCAGGTGGCCACCACTGGCTGGCCCTTCGGCAGTGGTCCGCTGACCTGGTTGATTGAGGCTAGTGGCGGTGCGGATCTCGTCTATGGGCCGTGAGCAGCGACTCGCCGTGATCGCGAACTACAGCTGGAGTACTGGTTGGGCATCCGGTGCGGTCGAGGGACGGGGATGAAGAGAATGCGGGTTACGTACGACGCCAAGGCAGGCATGGCCTACATCTACTTGGTCGACGCCATCGCTCCTGGTGAAGCAGTACGACAAGCGATCGCTGGCGATGACATGGCCGCAGTGCTCGACTTCGACCCGAACGGCCGGTTGTTGGGCGTTGAGCTCTCTATGAGGCGGTTGCACCCCGACCTCCTGGCAATCGCCGAGCAGATCGGGTGAGCCTTACCTCTGGCTGCGCACATGATCGACCGGACAGCTCCTAGTTCTTCGAACCGAGCGGCCAGGCCGGGCCGGGCAAGGCGGGGCGGAGGTTCCTGAACCCTGGCGGACCCGGGCCGGGGTGAGTCCGTTCGGTTCGACCGGTCGCTCCCCGGGGCCGGTGGGGGTCCTCGGCGAGCGGCCTCGCGAGACGGAGTAGCGAAGCGGATGGCCGGCACGGTCAGGCCTGTTCCGGCCATCCGCCGTAGGGGCCCAGCGGTCGGGGCGGCGGCCTCTCGGGCGTAGTCGGTGTAGTCGGTGAGGTCTTTGGGTTGGCGGCCCGGGTCCTCCTCGGCGTGGATCTTCACCTCACCGTCGGTCGGCCGCCTCTCGGCAACCGGCGTGCCGGTGTCGGCCTCGGGCCCGGCCTCAGGGGCTTCGTGGCTGCTTCAGCCGTTGGCGGTTGCGTTGCCGTGTCCGGAGCGCCGGGGCCGTGGGCGCGATCGCGGGGTGTTCATCGTGGCCGGAGGCTCAGGAGCCGGCTGCGTTCGTGGGTGCGGTCCAGCCGGTGGTCCGGATCCACTCGACCAGGTCCAGGGCGGCCGGCTCGATGGAGCGCACCACCGCGGGGTCCGCCGGGTGTTCCGCCGCCTTCGCGAACTCGCGGAACATCACCCGGTCGAGCTCGGTGGGAAGCACGCTCAACGGGAGGGTCTCGTACCGGGCCGGGAGCCCGGCGCGGGCGCCGAACGCTGCGGCGATCCGGGGGCCGGTCAGCTCGTCGCCGACGAGGTCGACGGCTCCGCCGGGGGCCTGCGCGGTGTCGAGCAGGAGTGCGGCGGCGACCCGGCCGATGTCCCTGACCGAGATCATCTTCAGGGCGACGTCCTCCGGCAGCGGCATCCGCAGCACGATCTCCCCGTGTTCCAGGCTCGGTGCCAGCACGCTCGCGAAGTTCTCCATGAAGGCGGTCGCGCGCACCATCGAGGCCCTGAGGCCGGACTTCCTCAGGTGCTCCTCGATCGCGTGCTTCGAGTCGTGGTGCGGCACGCCCCGCTCCCGGTCCGCTCCGAAGACCGAGTTGAACACGACGTGCGGGACGCCCGCCTCGGCCGCCGCGTCGACGAGCGCGGTACCGATGCGGATCTCCGCTTCGACCTCTTCGAGGCTGTTCGCCTCCGGGGTCATGAAGGAGAACCCCTCGACCGCCGCCAGCGCGGCGGCCAGCGAAGCGGGGTCGTCGGTCCGGACGGCCGCCAGCTCGACGCCGCGGGCGGCCAGCGCCTGGGCCCGGTCGGACTGCGGGTCGCGGACCAGGGCCCGCACCCGCGCCCCGTGGTGCAGCAGCGCGTCGACCACCGCCCCGCCCTGCTGCCCCGTCGCGCCGAAGACTGCGATCGTGCCGGTCTTCCGAGTGCTCATCACTGCCACCCTTCACTAGTTCATGGCGTGAACGAAACTAGTTCACGGCATGAACTTCGTCAAGGCATGGGTGTGGCGGGACCCCGTGATGTGACGGGTCAGTTCGAGGCGGGCGAAGAGAGGTCCGAGGTGTCCACGACGGCGGTGACCACGCGCTCGAAGTCGCGCCGGTCGTCGGCGTCGAGGTTCCTCGCGATCTCGGGCAGGCGCTCGGCGACCTCGGCGTAAACGGCCTCGGCAAGCACCTTCCCCGCGGGCGTCGCACCGAGCATGACGACCCGCCGGTCCTGGTCCGAGCCCTCCCGGCCGACCAACTCGCGCCGCGCGGTGCGATCGACCAGCTGGCTCAAGGCGTTCTTGGTCATGCCCAACGACGCGGCCAGGTCGGCCATCCGCCGCGGCTCGTCCCTGACCGCGCAGAGCAGCGTGGCCTGCGCGGGGGTCAGGTCGAACTCGGCGCAGATCTGCGCGTACTTGCGTTGGATCACCACCGAGAGCCAGAAGAGCTTGTCGCCGTAGTCCACGCTGACCTCCCCGGTCCGATGACGAACAGCCTACTGGCCGCTACTGGAGGAGACCGCCGGCCGTCGGGCAGACCGTCCCGACACCCCCCTTCCAGGTTCAGCAGCCGCCATCCGCGTGCCCGCCGAAAAGCAAGGCGAAGGACGCGCGGCGAACACGGCGATGCGGTTCACGCCTCGGGGCCTTTCCGATCCCGCGGTTCTTCCACCTGCTCGCCGGGCCCGTTCGGCTCCGGCGGGGCGGGCCGGAACGGGCGGGTGGTATCGTCCCGTTCTTCTACAGGTGTAGAAGGAACGGGGTCGGTCATGGGCAGCAGGGCAGTGGTGGTCGGCGGGGGCATCGGCGGGCTGGCGGCCGCGATCGGGCTGTGCCGCGTCGGCTGGGAGGTGACCGTCCTGGAGCGCGCGCCCGTGCTCGCGGACGCGGGGGCGGGCATCTCGCTGGCCGCGAACGGGCTGCGGGCACTGGACGGGCTCGGCGTCGGCGCGGCGGTGCGGGCCGCCGGGCAGGGCCAGTACCGCGGCGGCACCCGGACACCGCGCGGCGGCCGGCTGGCCCGGCTGGACGGCGCGGCGCTGGAACGGGCGGTGGGCTCCCCCATCCTGGGCATCCCGCGCGCCGCCCTGCACCGGCTGCTGCGCGAGGCGCTGCCCGCCGGGGTGCTGCGGACCGGCGCGACGGCCGGCGCGGTGCGGCAGACCGGGCCCGGCACGGTCCGGGTCGAACTCGACGGCGGCGAAGCCCTGGCGGCGGACCTGGTGGTCGCGGCCGACGGCGTCCGCAGCCGGGTGCGCGGCCTGCTGTTCCCGTCCCACCCCGGTCCGGCGTACAGCGGCTCGACCGTGCTGCGCGCCGTCACCCGGCAGCCGGTCGGCCTGGACACCGACTTCGAGCTGACCTGGGGCCGCGGCGCCGAGTTCGGGCACCTCGCGTTCCGGGACGGCCGGGCCGAGTGGCACGCCGTCCTCGCCCTGCCCGCCGGCACCCGGTTCGCCGACCCGCTGGCCGAGCTGCACCGGCGCTTCGGCCACTGGCACGAACCGGTCCCCACCCTGCTGGCGGCGACCCGGCCGGGCGACGTGCTGCACCACGACGTCGACGAACTGCGCATCCCGCTCCCCTCGTTCACCTCCGGTCGGATCGCGCTGCTCGGCGACGCCGCCCACGCGATGACGCCCAACCTGGGCCAGGGCGCCTGCCAGGCCCTGGAGGACGCGGTCACGCTGGCCGCCGCCCTCGCCACCGCCCCCGGCGTGGACGCCGCGCTGGCCCGCTACGACGCCGAGCGCCGCCCCCGCAGCCAGGCCGTCGCCCTGGCCGCCCGCCGGGCCGGGCAGTTGGGCCACCGGCTCTCCGCCCGCCCCGCCGTCGCCCTGCGCAACGCCGCGATGCGCCTGACCCCGTCCCGGGCCGCGACCCGGATGATCCTGCGTCACCACGCCTGGACCCCACCGCCGTTCGACCGGCCCGCCGCCCCCGGGGGCGGCCCGCGGCGAGCGGAGAGCAGAATCGAGGTATGACGGACCTGAGCGCCTTCCGCGCAGCAGTGGCCGCCCGGGCCGCGGCCGGGCTCCCGGCTCCGGCCGGGCTCCCGGATTCAGTCGGGCGCGTAGCTCCGGCGGGGCTCCCGGATTCAGTCGGGCTCGCGGCTCCGGCCGAACCCCCGACTCCGGCCGGGCTCCCGGATTCGGTCGGGCGCGTAGCTCCGGCCGGGCTCGCCGCCCTCGCCCGGGAGGCGGGGGTGCGGACGGCAGTGCTGTTGGAGGGGCCGAGCGACCTGGCGGCCGTCGAGGCGCTGGCCGGGCGGCTGGGGCGGGAGTTGGCGGCGGAGGGCGTGTGCGCGGTGGCGATGGGCGGGGCGATGAGCGTCGGCCCGTTCGCCGCGCTGCTCGGCCCGTCCGGGCTGGGCCTGCGGCTGACCGGGCTGTGCGACGAGCACGAACAGGGCTTCTACCGGCGCGGTTTCGACCGGGCGGGCGCGTTCGGCGACGAGTTCTTCGTCTGCGCGGCCGATCTGGAGGAGGAGTTCATCCGCGCCCTGGGCGTCCCCCGGATCGAGCAGGTCCTCGCCGCCGCGGGCGACCTGCCCGCCTGGCGCACCTTTGCCCGCCAGCCCGCCCAGCGCGACCGTTCCCCGCAGCAGCGCCTGCGCCGCTTCCTCGGCACCCGCAAGGGCCGCAAGATACGCTACGGCCGCCTCCTCGCCGAGGCCCTCGACCCGGACCGGCTGCCGCCCCCGCTGCACGCCCTCTTCCACCACCTGTGACCCGCCCCCGGAACGGTCATCCGCCGGAGCTCTCCGGCCCGGGCCGCCTGACGTAGCGCCACATGTCGCGCGGCTGCCCGCCCACCTCCTGGTGGGCGGGCCGCAGGCCGGTGCACCGGAAGCCGGCCCGTTCGGCGGTGCGGATCGAGCCGGTGTTCCACGGTTCGACGTACAACTCCAGGCCGGGCAGGCCGAGTTCGCCGAACGCCCAGTCCACGGCGGCGTCCAGCCCCACCGCGGCGGCGCCCTGCCCGCGGGCCGACCCGACCACCCAGTACCCGACCGTCGCCCAGCCGCGCAGCGGCAGTTCGCCCACCCACAGGCCGACGTTGCCGACGGCCCGGCCCGCCGGGTCGACGATCACGAAGGGGTAGCCCGTCCCGATCCGGGTGCGCCGCCACTGCCGTTCCACGTACGCCGCCGCCCCGGCCGCGGTGTAGGGCGCCGGGACGGTGCTGATCAGCGGGATGTACGGGTCGGCCGCCGCCTCCCGGAGCAGCCCGGTGTCGTCCGGGTGCCAGCGGCGCAGCCGGAACCCGTGCGCGGCCGGGAGTTCGGGCATCGTCCGGGGCAGTTCCACGGCCCCATCCTGCCGCACCGGGGATTCCTGCCGCACCGGAGATCCGCGGTTCCGGCCCGCCCCGCCGCCGCCCGCACTAGGCTCGTCGGCACACCGACCGTCCCGCCCACCCGTCCGGGGGTTCCACCGTGCCCGTCTCCGCCACCTCTCCCCAGGCCGTCCTGGCCCGTTACCGCGCGGCGATGCTCGCCATGGACGCGGACGCGCTCGCCGAGCTGTACGCGCCGGACGGGGTGCACGAGTTCCCGTTCCGCTTCCCGGGATTCCCGGCCCGGTACGAGGGGCGCGAGGCGGTGCGGGCCGGGTACGGGGCGGCGTGGGCGGCGAGCCCGGCCCGGCCGGCGGAGGTCGAGGAGGTCGCGCTGCACCTGACGGACGATCCGGAGGTGCTGGTGGTCGAGCAGGTGGTCCGGGGCGAACTCGCGGGCGGACGGGGCGCTTTCGCGGTGCCCGGCCTGCTGGTGCTGCGGGTCCGGGACGGGCTGCTGGTGCACGTCCGCGACTACATGGACGGCCTGGCCGTCTCCGGCGCCCGCCCGAACTGAACCGCCCGAACTGCGCCGCCCGAACTGCACCGCCCGGGCCCGGCAACGGCCCACCAGCTCCGCGGGCGGCGGCGGCTCAGCGGGCGGCCGCCGGAGGCGTGCGCAGGCCGCGCAGGGTGCGGTCGAAGACGGTGAGCAGCAGGAACAGCACAGCGGCGGCGAGCATGATCCAGGCCAGTTGGTGCATGCCCGCGGTGCCCGCGTGCGGCCCGTACGCGGCGGCGGTCGCGGCGGCGGCGACCATCGAGCCGAGGTAGGCGAAGGTGCGCAGCAGCCCGGCGGAGGAGCCGGTGCGGGCCGGGTCGGACTGGAGGAAGACGGAGTTCTGCAGGGCGAGCCCGTTGGCGCCCTGCGGGATGCCGAACACCACGGCCAGCACCAGCAGTTCCCACAGCGGGCTGTGCCCGCCGAGGGCGAGCATCAGCAGGCAGGCGGCGATCTGGCCGACCGCGCCGGTCAGCAGCATCGCCCGGATGCCGCCGCGCCGCCCGGCCAGCACCGAGACCCCGATCCCGACCAGGAAGGTCGGCGCCTGCACCAGCCCGGCCTGCAGCGGCGACAGCCCGAAGCCCTCCTCGGTCCACTGCGCGAAGCCGTACAGGAAGGCGTAGGCGACGACGTACGCGGCGAGCGCGCGGGCGTAGGTGGCGAGCAGCGGGGTGTTGCCGCCGAGCACCTTGACGTCGATGAACGGGTGCGCGGCGCGGCGCTCGCGGACGGTGAAGGCGACGGCGGCGGCGAGGGTGAGCGGCGGCAGGTACCAGCGGTCGGCGTGCGGGTGCATCAGGAACAGCAGCAGCGAGAGCAGCAGGGCGGCGAACAGCGCCATCCCGGGCAGGTCGATCCGCCCCAGCGGGCCGGGGGCGTCGGAGGAACGTTCCTCCGGTTCCCGCTCGGACAGTTGCTTGGGCAGGCGGAGCGCGCCGAGGGTGACGGCGAGCAGCGACAGCGGGATGTTCAGCGCGAAGGTGCTGCGCCAGCCGCCGAGGCCGGTGAGCAGCCCGCCGAGCAGCGGGCCGATCACGGCGACGGTCTGGTTGGCGACGGCGAGCAGGGTGAGCACTCCGGCGGGGCTGCCCTGCCCGGTGCGCCGGGCCTCGGCGCGCAGCAGGGCCATCGCGGCGGGGTAGCCGGCGCAGGTGCCGAAGCCGAGGACGACGCGGGCGGCGATCAGCGTCCCGAGGTCGGGGGCGAGGGTGCCGACGACGCCGGCCACGCCGACCAGGGAGGTGCTGGCCAAGAACAGCCGGCGCGGCCCGAACAGGTCGATCAGCCGTCCCACCACGGGCTGTCCGAGCGCGGTGGCCAGGTACAGCGCGGACACCAGCCAGGCGGTCTGCGCGGGCGAGGCGCCGAGGGCGGCGCCGATCGGGACCAGCGCGACGGCGATGATGGTGGAGTTGATCGGGTTGAGGACGGAGCCGAGCACCATCGGGGGCACGAGTCGGCGGTCGATCGCGGCCGCCTCGGCGGGCTTGCCGGGGGCGGTGGCGGTGGCGACGGTCTCACGTTCGGTCATGGTGCTTCTGCCGCTCGGTGGTTGCGTGGGGGGGGAGGGTGAGGAGTGAGGGGTGTGGGAGACGGGGGTGTCAGTCCTGCACGAGTCGTTCGAGGACGGCCATCGCCGCGATCACGGTCTGCCGTTCCTCCTCGGTGCACTTGCGCTGGAGTTCGGCGGCCAGCCACTCGCCGCGGGCCCGGCGGCCCTCCTCGGCGCGGCGCCGGCCCTCGGGGGTGAGGGCGATCAGCAGCCGGCGGCCGTCCTCGGGGTCGCGCTGCCGCTCGACCAGGCCCTCGGCGGCCAGCGCGGCGATGGTGGTGGCCATCGACTGGTGCCGCATCCCCTCGGCGACGGCGAGGTCGCTGGTGGTGAGGCCGCCGGTGCTGTCCAGCAGCCGTCCGACGGTGGACGCCTGGGTGAGGGTGAAGTCCCCCGTCCCGGCCGCGGCCCGGATCCGGCGGCGCAGCTTGCCGATCACCGACCGGACCCGCTGCGAGGCGCGCACGGCGGACGGCGCGGGCTCGGCCGCCGGTTCGGAGTCTTCGCTCATGCGGTCCAGCCTAGGTTTCCGCCCGCCGAATGTACAGTTTCCCTGTAGATCTCACCTCCGGCGGCCCGCCCCGCCGCCCGGCCGCGCTTGGCGGACCGGCACCCGCACTGCTACCTTCGGCGAGGCCGTGCGAGAGAACGAGGAGGTGGTACCCGTGGACGCAGTATCGACGTGGGTGCTCCCCTCCGAGGCCACGGTCGGACGGTAGGTCGTCCGGGAGCGCCGTTCACCAGCTCTCCCGAAAGGCACGACCGTGCACTTCACCTCCGACCAGTACCTCGACGACCGGCACGCCGATGACCGGCAGCACGCCGATGTCCGGAACCCCGACGACCGGCACGCCGACGACCGGCGCCCCGACGGCGGCGTCCGCGAACGCGAGTTCACCCTCGACGGGATCCCCGGCGTCCTGTGGACGCCCGCGAACGCCACCGCCGACGCCCCGGTCCCGCTGATCCTGCTGGGCCACCCCACGCTCGGACTGCGCCGCATGCACCCCCGCCTGCTCGACCGCGCCCGGCACGCCGCCGCGGACGGCTTCGCCTCGGCCGCCCTCGAACTCCCCGGCTGCGGCGAGCGCCCCCGCGTCCCCGCCCTCGACCTGGCCCGCGCCGAACTGCGCCGGACGATGGAGGCCGGCGACCCCGTCGGCGACGAGCTCATCGACGCCCTCGTCCTCCCGCTCGTCGACCAGGCCGTCCCGGAGCTGCGCTCGGCGCTCGACGCGCTGCTCGCGCTGCCCGAACTCACCGGCCCGGTCGGCTACTCGGGCGGCGTGATCTCCGTCGGCGTCCGCCTCGCCGCGGTCGAACCGCGGATCGCGGCGGCCGGCCTCTTCGCCGGCAGCCTCATCCCCCGCTCCACCTTCGAGGAGGCCCGCCGGGTCACCGTCCCGCTGCACGTCCTGCTGCAGTGGGACGACGAGGGCAACGACCGCCAGGCCTCCCTCGACCTGTTCGACGCCTTCGCCTCCCCGGAGAAGTCGCTCAGCGCCAACATGGGCGGCCACACCGGCGTCCCCGCGCACGCGGGCGACGCCGCGGGCCGCTTCTTCGCCCGCCACCTGAAGCCGTAGCCGCCCGGCGGCCGACCGCCCCTCGTCCGGGGCGGTCGGCCGTCACCGCCCCCAAGGCCCGAGGGTCCGGTGCCCGGGGGCCCGGTGCCCGAAGGCCCGGTGCCCGGGGGCTCAGGGCAGGGCGACGCCGTACCCGGCGAGGCCGTCGCGGAGTTCCTCCCGGCCGGTGCGGACCAGCCGGCCGCCGGTGAAGTGGCGGTCGTCGGTGAGTTCGGCGACGCAGCCGGGCGGCGGGACGAACGTTTCTGCATCCTCGGCGGTCTCGAACTCGGCCTCGGCCAGCACCAGTCCGAGCAGCGGGCCCTCGAAGACGTCGACCCCGAGCGGGGGCACGCTCAGCCGGGTCTTGGTCAGCTCGGGTCCGGGCAGCGCGGCCCGCAGCCGGGCGTACTCCTGCTCGGAGAGGTACAGGTTGGTGATCAGGCCCTGCACCGCCCCGGGCTCGCCCGGCGGGACGGGCACCTTCTGGGTGAGTTTGTACGTGCACTCGCCGGTGTCGAGCCGTTCGACCCGGCGCAGCCGCAGCCGGGTGCCCTCCACGTAGCGGTCGGTGATCCGGCGGGCGACGGTGACGGCGCCGGGGGCGGGCAGCCGGTCGAGCAGGAACCGGCGCTCCCGCTCGACCCGCGCGTACTTGCCCGCCTTGACCGCCTTGTCCGCCGCTGTGCGGTGCCCGGAGTCCGCCGCCGTGCCGCGTCCGGAGTCCGGCGCTCCCGCGCCGCACCCGGTGTCGGACGCGGTGCGGTTCGCCTGGTGTTCCCCCATGTCGTGCTTCCCCTTCGCGCTGTCCCCCGTAGCGCCCGCGTCGCCGCCCGGGGCGGCGGCCCGCGCGGGCTCCCCGTCGGCCGCCCGCAGCAGGACCCCCGTCGGCATCGCGGGCGGCTCCTCCCAGCGTAGTGCGCGAACCGCTCCGGCACGGCTCGCGCCACCCGATGTTCCGGATGTCCAGTCAGTTCCGTTCACCGGAGCGGCAGTTGGCGCAGCGAACCGGACACCTGCAACCGGCCGGAGGAACCGACGGCCGCTCAGCTGCCGAGGAACGGGAACAGGTTGAGGAACGGGTCCGTGGTCACCGAGACGCCGCGCCCGAACGGGTCGTCGAAGTCCCAGATCAGGAACAGCAGGAACCCGATCAGCGCACTGAACGTGCCGGCCAGGATCAACTCCCGCCGCGAGCGCCCGATCTGGAGCGCGAACAGCATGCCGATGGTCACCACGGCGCCGATCACCAGGCCGAACCAGACCACTCCGGGCATGGTCGGGCCGACGTTGCCGCCGCGCGAGGTGCGGGTCTCGTCGGCGATGGCGATCTTGTCCATCATCGCCTGGTACGCCTGCGCCTCGATGTCGTTCTGCGGCGCCCGCTCGGCGACGTCGGTGCGCAGCTTGGCGAGCAGTTCGGTGCCCTCGGGGCTGATCTCCCCGTGGGTGCGCATGTAGTGCCACTCGGTGTTGACCACGAACGAGACGTAGTTGTCGACGTCCTTCTCGACCACGCCGCGGTAGTCGGCGGGGAACACCTCGGCCCGGGCGCTGACCTCGTGCAGCGACTGGGCCTCGGCCTGCACGTCGTCCTGCGCGGCGGACCGGGACTCCCAGACGCCGGCGATCGCCAGGCCCAGCACGATCGCGTAGACCACGCCGATCATCATGGTGATGTACTCGATGACGTCGGGCGTCTCCGAGGTGTCCTCGTCCCGGTCGCTCTTGCGGTGTCTCACCAGCACGACCACGACGACGACCAGGCATGCCCCGGCCATTGCGAGGGCGAGTGCCAGCCATTCGGACATGACGGGTCCTCTCCTGAACTGTTGGGGTTGTCCGGCCCGGAGGGTCCGGCCGGAACGGTGCTTCGCGGGGCCTCGCCCACGCGGAACGGTTCGGTTGCCTGACGGTGCGTCAGGAGCGGCCGCGGCGCCCGGCGCCGCCGGACTTCCCGCGCGGGCGCAGCGCGGCGGCTGCGAGCACGGCGGGGACGGTGACCACCAGCATCCTGGTGGTGGTCGGGGTGCCGTGGTGCCGCGGTGCCGGGGCGGGCAGCGGGGGCGGCGGCAGGTGGACGACCGCCCGGGGTGCGGGCCCGCTGGGTGTGGGGCTCGGCGCGGGGGTGGTCGGCGTGGCGCTGGGCGTCGGCGCGGGCGGTGGCGCCGCGTCCGGGGTGGGCGCGGGCCGGGCGGGGGT
>NZ_JOGH01000076.1:0-33098 GCF_000721345.1 Kitasatospora sp. NRRL B-11411
GCGTCAACGTCCTCTGGGCCCTCATTCGTGACGGGAAGCACTACGAGCATGCACTCCCCGTCACATCAGCTGCTTGACAACAACATTAGGAGGTGGTGGCGGTGTGCTCGGCCAGGAAGTCGGTGATCAGGGCCCGCCACTGCTCGGGTCGCTCGGCGAACGGCAGGTGGCCGGTGGGCAGTTGGGCCGTCCGGGCGCCGGGGATGCGGTCGGCGAGCTCGCGCTGCAGGGACGGCGAGACCAGCGGGTCGGCGGTGGTGGCGATCACCAGGGTGGGCGCCTGAACCCGTGCCAGGTCCGCGCGGACGTCGATCCGCCGCACCAGGTCGACCTGTTCGGGCGTGCCGGACGGGACGGTGGCGGCCACCGCGGCGATCGCCCCGCGCAGCGCGGCCGGGTCGAGGGCCTGCAGCACGTCGGGGCCGAACGCGGCCAGGGTCAGGTGCTCGGCCAGCAGGTCGTGCGCGCCGGACGCGTACAGCTCGCCCCACAGCCGGGCGGCCAGGTCGAGCCGGGCGTCCCGGTGGGCGAAGGTCGCGGTCAGCACCAGGGCGCCGACCCGCTCCGGGTGGCGGGCCGCGGCCCGGACGGCGACCGGGCCGCCCAGCGAGAACCCGGCCAGGGCGAAGCGTTCGAGCCCCGCGGCGTCGGCGGCGGCGACCAGCTGGTCGGCCAGCTCGTCGGCGTCCAACGGGCCGGTGGCGCGCGGGGATCCGCCGCTGCCGGGCCAGTCGACGCCGACCACGGTGTGCCGGGCGGCCAGGCCCTCCAGCAGCGGCCCGTAGTTCGCGGCGGTGCCGCCGCCGGCGCCGTGGGCCAGCACCAGGCCGGGACCGGAGCCGAGCACGGTGCGGGCGAGCAGCGCGGACGGCGCGGGCGGGGTGAGCAGGGCAGACGCGGTGGACGCGGTGGATGCGATGGACGCGGTGGCGATGGGCATGGGAGTTCCCCCTCCGGGCGCGGTGCGGCACCTGAATTCTGTAGCAGTCGCTACGAAATGACCGTAGCACGCTCTGTAGGGATCGCTATAGAATTGCCGCCATGGCCACCAAGGGACGCCCGCGCAGCTTCGACCGGGACGCCGCGCTCGACGCGGCACTGACCGAGTTCTGGCGCCACGGCTACGAGGCGACCTCGCTGTCCGGGCTCACCAAGGCGATGGGCATCAACCCGCCCAGCCTGTACGCGGCGTTCGGCGACAAGCGGCAGCTCTTCACCGCCGCCGTCCAGCGCTACGCCGCCACCCACGGCAGCTACAGCGCCCGGGCGCTCGCCCGGCCGACCGCGCGCGAGGCCGTCGAGACGATGCTCGGACTGGCCGCCGCCGGGTACGCCGAACCCGGCCACCCCCCGGGCTGCTTCGTGGTCGACGGGGCCACCAACACCACCGACGCCGCCCAGGACGTCCGGGAGGAACTGCGCGCCCTCCGCGAGGGCGTCAAACAGGCCCTCGCCGCCCGGATCACCGCCGACGCCGCGGCCGGCCTACTGCCCCCCGTGACCCGCGACGAGGCGGACGGCCTCGCGGCCTTCTACGCCTCCGTCATCCAGGGCATGTCCACCCAGGCCCGCGACGGCGCCGACCGCGCCACCCTGGAACGCATCGCCGCCCTGGCCATGCGCGCCTGGCCGTCCGCCGCGGCGGAGACGGCGGAGACGGCGACCGCGGAGACGGCGGAGACCGTGGAGGCGGCGAGCGCGGAGGGCGGCTGCGGTGACGGTGGCGGGCGCGGGGCTCAGGGGCGGACGGCCACCGCGCCGTAGCAGGAGGCGCCGGCGTCGCTGATCCGCTCGGTGTCCTCCTCCAGCGAGGGGTTCCAGCGGGTGGTGGCGACGACGCCCGGGTCGAGGACGTCCCAGCCGGTGAAGAAGCGGCCGAACTCCTCGCTGGTGCAGGCCGCGACGGGCGTGCCGGCGGCGGTGTAGACCTGGATCAGCCGGGTGGTCTCGTCGGGGGCGAAGTCGGGGGTGAGGTGGCTGATCACCAGTGCGGACCCGCGGGGCAGCCGGGCCTTGAGGCCCTCGGTGATCCGGTGCGCGTCGTCCGGGACGAAGTGCAGCAGGGCGTTCATGCTGAGCGCGATCGGCCGCTCGAAGTCGAGGGTGCGGGCGGCGGCCTCGAGCAGTGCGTCGGGCTCGCGGACGTCGGCCTGGACGTAGGCGGTGACGCCCTGTTCGGTGCCGCGCAGCAGGGCCTGGGCGTGCAGCAGCACGATCGGGTCGTTGTCGGCGTAGACCACCGCGGCGTCCGGGACGACCTGCTGGGCGACCTCGTGCAGGTTGGGGGAGGTGGGGATGCCGGTGCCGATGTCGAGGAACTGCCGGATGCCGGAGCGGGCGAGCAGGCGCGTCGAGCGGCGCATGAAGGCGCGGTTGGCGCGGGCGGCGGAGCGGGCGTAGGGGAAGACGGCCAGGGCGCGGCCGGCGGCCTCCCGGTCGGCGGGGAAGTTGGTCGTCCCGCCGAGGTAGAAGTCGTACATCCGGGCCGAGTGCGCCAGGTGGATGTCGAGGTTGACCTCGACGCCGTCGCCCCGGCCGCCGCTGCTGCCACTGCCGCTGTCGCTGCCGTTGCTGCCGCTTCGGTCGCGTGCGTCCGTTGTCACGAGCTCCCCCTGATCGTCCGTCACTCCGCTCACTCCGCCCACTATGCCCATACGTACGAACCGACAATCAAGGGTGGCTGCCCGTCGCGAGCGCTCCGCCGGGCGGAACGGCCGGAAGCGATCAGGGAGCGATCGGATCCGGTCGGGGCGCCGAACAGTCGGATTTTCCGTCGGAACGACTTATGTCTGATCTTGAAACCTCTTGTGCCGGATTACCATCTCGACACCTGATGCGCCTTAATGTTCCTACAGGGGAAGCGAGTTCCGGCGACCCGGGGGCGCTGGGGAGGAGTGTGGGCGTGAACGAGAGCGAGTGGGCGGTGGGCGACCGGCACCGCCTGACGTTCGACGCATTCTGCGATACCCACCACCGGACGTGGACCGGCTTCGCCGGTGCGCGCCTGGGCGACCCGGCCGTCGCGCGCGGAGCGGTGGAACTCGCCAAGAGCCGGGTGTGGCGGGAGTGGCCGCGGATCCTGCGCGAGCAGTTCCCGGCCTTCCAGGCCTGGACGATCCTCAAGGAGGAGGTCGGCGCGGCCCTGCTGCAGCGGATGATGGACGGCGCACCGCCGCCGCCCCCGGAACACGTCCCGCTCTGGGTCTGCGCGGTGCGGATCGCCGCCGAACGCGCCCAGCACCTGCCGGAGACCGACGGCAACCACCGGGAGCTGTACACCGCGCTGCGCGGACTCTCCGAGCGCCGCCACGACGTGGTCCTGCTGCGCTACCTGCTCGGCCTGACGGACCGGCAGATCGCCGACTGCCTGGCCACCACCGAGGCCAACGTCCGCTCCACCGCCGCCCAGGCCCTCGCCCGGCTGGCCGCGGCCCTCGGCGCCCGGAGCGGGGAACCCCGATGACCACCGGACGCGACAGCCTCCCCTCGCCCACCCGGTCGCCCCGCCCCTGCCCGGGCGGCCCGACCGGACCGGACGACCCGGAAGGCCCGGCCGTCTCCTGGGACCGGCTGCTCACCGCCCCCCGGCCGTTCCCCTCCGAACACCTCCAGGCCGCCCACGAACTCGACCTCGCCACCTCCCTGGTCCTGGCCATGCCCACCGCCGCCGCCTCGCTGGACCTGCTGGTCAACGACGCGCACATCCACCCCGAGGGCGCCCTCGTCCTCGGCGCCCTGCTGTACGTCGCCCACCACCGCGAAGGCGCCCAGTTCTGGTGGCAGTTCGCGGCCGGCGGCGGCTCCTACACCGCCGCGTCCTGCCTGAGCCTGCTGCACCGCAGCCTCGGCGAGTTCCTCGACGCCGAGGTCTGGCGCCGGCAGGCCGAGAACCTGGCGGCCGGCCCCCGCCCGTCGCAACCCGTCCTCGGCGGCCGCGACACGCTGCTCCCGGCCGGCGTCCTCGCCGAGATCCTCGCCCTGTGCCACGAGGGCCTCGACGTCCGGCTCCCGCCCCGGCTGGCCGCCGTGATCCACCAGCTCCCGGTGGACTGCGACGACCTCGAGTACGGCGAACTCCCGCAGGTGAGCAGCACCCTGGTCCGCGACCTGGCCCGCTGACCACCGGCCGCTCCGGTCCGGCCCCGCCCCGGTCCGGCCTCGCGCTGGCCCGCCCTCGCGCCGGTCCGGCCGCGCCCTGACGCGGGACCGGACCGGCCGTCAGGACACCGGGCCGGACCGGCCGTCAGGGCGGGGCCGGGCCGGGGCTACCCTTCCGATCATGGCTATGACACCTGACGAGTTCTACGACCACGCGCGCGCCGCCGCCGACGGCGAACTCCGGCTCCCGCTCGCCCGGATGACCGGCTGGGACATCAGCCCGTTCGAGCCGGAGGGGCTGCGGGTCTCGCCGCTGCGCCCGCCGGTGCTGCCCGAGCCGCCGCGGCACGGCGAGGACCCGGCGGACTGCGGGATGTGCCGGGCCCGCGACGAGGGCCTGTGGTTCACCGACCACTGGCGGCTGGACCGGGTCGCGGGCGTCGGCGTGCCACTGGCCCTGATGCTGTACCCGCGCGACCACTACGACCTGGCGGAACTCCCCGACGAACTGGCCGCCGAACTGGGCGTGCTCACCACCCGCATCGTCCGCCACGTCCAGGCCCTGCCGCACGTCTCCCGGGCCCACGTCTACCGCCTGGGCGACGGCGCCGCCCACCTGCACCTCTGGTTCTTCGCCCGCCCGGCGGGCCAGCTCCAGCTGTTCGGCTCCTGGCTGCCCGTCTGGGACGACCTGCTGCCGGAGTACCCGGCCGACGCGGCCCGGGCGGACGCGGAGACCGTCGCCGACGCCCTGACCGCCTCCTACGGCGGCCGCCGCACGGCGACCGCCTGACCGACTGCCCGCCGCCCGCCTCACCCGCGCAGTGCCACCACCAGCGCGCAGCCGAACACGGCCGTCACCCAGGTCCACAGCACCGACAGGGCGACGTGGGCGGCGGTCCGCAGCCGGTCGCCGCGCCACAACTCCGGTGAGAACACCGTGAACTGGAAGATCCAGCGCAGGCCCCAGAAGAGCGTCTGCGCGGCCAGCAGGACAGTGCCGAGCCGGCCCCCGGCGAGCAGGTCCGGGGCGAGCAGCAGCGGCAGCAGGCCGAGCAGGACGCAGGTCAGGGCGATGAAGAAGAGGTGCGCGTAGGAGACCTGACGGGTCAGCAGGGTGGTCCCGGCGAGGTCGGACGGCCAGCCGATGAGCCGCGGCAGGACGGCGTGGAACGCGCCCATCACGATCAGGGCCGCACCCACCAGGCGCAGTTGGCCTTCCAGGGTGAGCAGGTGGGTCACGGTGCGAGGCGCTTTCCGGTCGGGGTGGTGGCTGCGGTGTCAGTGGCGGTTGCGGGTGGGGCGGCGAAGACGAAGGCGGTGACGAGACCGCCGATCCGCCGCTGCGCGACGAGGTGCAGGTTCGCCCCGGCCGCGGCCCGCAGCCAGGTCCGCCGGGGGAAGAAGTGCTGGGCGCCGGGGCCGTAGACCGCGGTGTTGGCGGCGTCCCGCAGGTGCTCGACCAGGACCAGGCGACCCCCGGGGCGCAGTACCCGGGCGCATTCGGCGAAGAGTTCGTGCCGGTCGCCGGTCCGGCGCAGCTCGTGGGCGGCGAAGACGGCGAGGACGGTGTCGGTCGTGCCGGTGGCCGCGGGCAGGCGGTCGGGGCGTCCGGGAAGGGTGCGCGGGGCGGGCGGCACGTGGCGGCGGGCCCGGCGGATCGAGCCCTCGGTCATGAGGACGGGGTCGTAGAGGTCCACCACGGTCTGGGGGTGCTGCGGCCAGCGGGCCGCCACCGGTCGGCTGGCCTCGTCGAGGCCGGAGGAGAGGACCAGGTGCTCGCCCGGGCCGGCGGGCAGCAGTTCCGCCAGCCAGTCGAAGGTGCGCAGTTCCGAGCGGTCGTAGACCCACCAGGTGGCGGCCGTGCTGCTGGTCAGCAGGGCGGCCGCCGCGGCCGCGCCCGCCCGGGCGAGTGCGGCCGCGGGCCGGGGGAGCCGGTGCGAGAGCGCGAGGCCCGCCCCGACGGTGAGGCAGCCCGCCGCGTACAGGGGCCAGTTGTAGCGGACGACCTCCCGCACGCCGGAGAAGCGCACCGGCTCCTCCCGAACCGGCTCCTCCCGAACCGAGTCCTCTCGGGCCGGTTCTTCCCGGGTCGGCTCCTCCCGGATCGACGCCTCCCGGGTCGGACCGGTGCTCCGGTGAACTGCCGTGGCCCGCCTCATCGTTCGGCCCCGTTCTCGGCGCGGCGCAGACCGGCGTCCCAGCCGTAGTCGAGGTCGGCGACGTGGAAGGCGTTGGCGAGCACGGGTGCCGTCCCGGCGAAGGGGCCGTGCTGGAAGAAGGTGGGCGGGGTCGGGAGTTCGACGGCCACCGGGGTCGGCTCCCAGTGGGTCCGGACGGCCTTGACCACGATCATCGATCCGGTCTGCGGCTCGTGCTCGAAGGTGTAGGGCAGCGGACCGGCGAAGCGCCGGGCGTCCTTGGCGCAGGCGAACGGGCTGCCGGCGGGCAGGTCCGCGGGGGCGCCCGCGAGGTCGGCCCGCACGTGCAGGTCGGCCCGGCCGTCGCGGCTGAGGACCCGGAACTCCAGGGTGTCGCCGACGACCCGGCTGCCGATCCGGGCGAGCCGGTAGTGGTAGCGGGTGAGCAGGTTGCCGCCGAGGACCATGGTGCGGCTGTCGGTGTCGCTGCGCAGGATCTTCAGCCCGCGCATGGTCCGTCCCCCGGGTGTGGGGAAGCGGGTGAAGATCCGGTACCCGGTGAGGATCAGGTCGGCGCCGAGGCCGGCGGGCAGGAAGGCGGGCCGCAGGTCCCGGGTGTCCACCAGGGCCGCGGCGACGAACCCGTGCTCGGTGCCGGCGGGGTCGGTGTAGGTGTCGAGGGCGAGCCCCGGCGGCAGCAGCGGCTCCAGGACCTGCGGCGGCAGGGCGTAGGTGAGGACCAGCGAGTGGGCGAAGCGGGTCCGCATCGGGACGGGGTGGCGCTGCAACAGGTACTTCATCGGGCCCTCGCTCCGTCCGTTCCGGTGCGGACGACCCGCACCACGCCCCAGATCATCGACCGGTCCTCGGCGGCCCGTCCGGCCCCGCCGGGGCCCGGTTCGCGCAGGCTGCGCACCACCGCGGTCCCGCCCGGGCGCACCGCGTGCTCGACGGCGGCGCGCAGCCGCCGGGCGAAGTGCGGGCCGGGGCCGTCGACCACGTTGGAGAGCGTCACCGCGTCGTAGCTCCCGGCGGCGCACCGCTCCAGGTGCTCGACGACCTCGCCCCGCACCAGCCGCACCCGCCCCGGGCCGGCCGCGGCCCCGGCCGCGCCGGGGCGTTCGCGGCCGAGCAGCAGCCGCCAGGCCCAGTCGTTGGCGGCGTTGGGGTGCCGGGCCACGGTCCGGGCGATCCTGCGCAGCAGCACCTCGTCGAAGCCGCGCGGGAGCACGCACCGGAAGCCCGGGCGCAGGACGGTGGCGAGCGCCCCGGCGGGCCGCAGGGCGGCGGCGGCCAGCAGCCGCAGGCCGGGCCCGTCGAACTCGGCGGTCCAGCGGCGCCGTTGCTCCTCGGGGTCGTCCAGGCGCAGGAAGTCGGCGACGGCGGCGGGCCGCCAGCCGGGCAGCAGGGCCGCGGCGGCGGTCCGGCCCAGGCCGGTCAGCCGCTCGGCGGTGCCGGTCGCGGCGGGCGCCCCGCCCTCCAGCCGGGTCCTGGCGTAGGCGAGTTGGACCGGGTTCAGGTCGATGGCGGTGACCTCGTACCCGGCCGCGGCGAGCGCGGCCGCGGTGTCCCCGGCGGACGCGATGCACAGCACCCGGGCGCCGGGCGGCGGGAAGGCGGCGAGTTCGACGGCCGGGTCCTCGTACATGCGGCCGAACAGCACCCGGGGGCGGCTGGCGGGACCGGCGAGCAGGCGGCCCGTCCGCCAGGGCGTACCGGCGGCGGGATCCGGGGTGCGCGGTGCGGCTTCGGCTTCGGCTGCGGAGCGGTGGGTGAGGAAGGAAGGGCTCATCGCGCCCAGACCTCCTGCGCGGCGCCGTCCCGCCGCCCCGGGCCGGGCGCGGTGCGGCGCGCGGCGACCAGCCAGATCAGCGCGAGGAACCCGAGGTCCTGGACCACCAGCCGGCCGGGCTCGGGGATGTGCTGCGAACCGACGAGCAGGCCCCCGGTGTTGAACCCGACCACCAGGATCGTCTGCGCGACCGCGGCGGCGTACGGCCGGTACCCCAGCAGCACCCAGACCCCGAGCGCGACCTCGGCGAGGCCGATGGCGACCAGCAGCGCGTTCGCCGCGCCGGTCGGCAGCAGGGGCAGCCCCTCCACGATGGCCCGCTGGTCCGCCCGCCCGGGGAAGACCTTGCACCAGAAGCCCTCGTACCACCACATCAACGCGACCGCGACGGCTGGCAAGCGCGTCCTGCCGATGTCTCCCACGGTCCCCCCTCTCCCACGACCACCCGGGCGCAGGGCACGGCGGCGCCGGCCCCGTTCTCTCCCGGGCTTCACAGCGCCGATCATGCCGCAAATTTTGAACGCGTTCAATGTGGGGGTGCGGGCGCCCGGCGGTCCGTGTCTCCCGTACCCGCGGCGCGGGCCCGGCCCCGCCTCCCGCGGCGGGCACGGCCCCCGCCTTCCGCGGCGGGCCGCGGCGCCGAGGCGCAGACCGGGCAGCCTCGCTCGGGCCGCGGCGCCGAGGCGCAGACCGGGCAATCCCTAGCCGGGGGACGACGCGTCGGCGAGCCGGTTGTTGCGGTCGATCTCCGGCATGTGCGCCTCGGCCCAGAGCCGCAGGGCGGCGAGCGGTTCCTCGAGGGACCGGCCGAGTCCGGTGAGCCGGTAGTGGACGGCGGGCGGGACGGTGGGCTCCACCCGGCGGGCGACCAGGCCGTCGCGGACCAGGCTCTGCAGGGTGACGGAGAGCATCTTCTGTGAGATGCCGGGGACGCGGCGCCGCAGTTCGGCGAAGCGGAGTTCGCCCGGGGCTGCCTCCGCCAGCACCTTGACCGCCATCGACGTCCACTTGGTGCCGATGCGGTCGAGCAACCGGCGGGTCGGGCAGTCCGGATCCAGCAGGTCGCCCCGCTCGCCGGGCCGCCGGCCGGGTCCGTCGGTCCTCGATGTGGTCACTCGGGGCTCACCACCTGTGGGAGAAGTGCCGTCTTGGACGGACCAGCGTAGTTCCCTAGCGTGACCTGGTCACCATTCCGCACCGCCCCCCACCACTCCTGGAGCCCCGCCGTGCCCGAACTGCGCCGCGTCCCCGTCAACGGCGTCGAACTGAACGTCGCCCTCGCCGGATCCGGTCCGGCCGTCCTGCTGCTGCACGGCTTCCCGCACACCTGGGAGCTGTGGACGGACGTCATGGCCGACCTCTCCGACCGCCACCGCGTCATCGCGCCGGACCTGCGCGGGTTCGGCGCGAGCAGCCGGGCCGCCACCGGGTACGACGCGGGCACCCTGGCCGCGGACGCCGAGGCGCTCCTCGCCGCACTCGGCGTCCGCTCGGCCGCGGTGGCGGGCATCGACGCGGGCGCCGCGCCGGCCTTCCTGCTCGCCCTGCGCCGCCCCGACCTGGTCCGGCGGCTGGTCGTCATGGAGTCCCTGCTGGGCACGCTGCCCGGCGCCGAGGAGTTCCTCGCGGGCGGGCCGCCGTGGTGGTTCGGCTTCCACTCCGCCGCGCCCGACCTCGCCGAGACCGTCCTGGAAGGCCACGAGGCCGCCTACGTCGACTGGTTCCTGCACGCCGGCACGCTCGGCGACGGGGTGCGCCCCGCCCTCCGGGACGCCTTCGTCCGCGCGTACACCGGCCGCCAAGCGCTGAGCTGCGCGTTCTCGTACTACCGGGCCCTGCCCGAGAGCGCGGCCCAGATCGGGCGGGCGGTCGCCGCCGCCCGCCTGACGGTGCCGACGCTGGCCCTGGGCGCCCGCCCCGTCGGCGCCGCGCTGGAACGCCAGCTCCGCCCGGTCGCCGACGACCTGACCGGACACGTCATCGAGGACTGCGGCCACATCATCCCGCTGCACCGCCCGCACGCCCTGCTCGCGCTGCTGCGCCCGTTCCTGGCCGGCGCGGACGCCGAAACGGCGTGACCGGGGCCGAGTCCGGTGCCGGGCCCGTGCCCGTGCCGGAGGAGGCGCCGGTGCCGAAGGTGACCCGGCCGGTGAAGTCGTAGGCGGGGTTCACCGGGTGCTCCTGGTGGTGCGGACGTTAGGACGGGACGGTCCCCGGGTGTCGGACGGGCGGGCGGGGCCACATCGTCCAGGCAACCCCCCCCCGCCCTCCGCCCGCCGCGTGCCACGGCCGTGGGGTGTACCGGCGGTACACCCCACCCGGGCCCCGGGCGTCGTACCGTCGGAGGCGTGGACAACAGCCAGGAGGTCCGCGAGTTCCTCACCTCGCGGCGCGCGAAGATCAGCCCCGAGCGGGCGGGCATGCCCGCCGGCCCCCGCCGCCGGGTGCCCGGCCTGCGCCGCAGCGAGGTCGCCGCGCTCGCCGACCTGAGCGTCGAGTACTACGCCAAGCTGGAACGCGGCAACCTGGCCGGGGCTTCACCCGCCGTCCTGGAGGCCCTCGCCCGCGCCCTGCAGCTCGACGACGCCGAACGCGCCCACCTGCTGCACCTGGCCCAGGCCGCCGACGGCTCCGACGCGCTGGCCCGCCCGCGCCGCCGCACCACCCGGCAGTGGACGGCGCCCCCGGCCCTGCAGTGGATGCTCGACGCCGTCACCGGCGGCCCCGCGTTCGTCCGCAACGGCCGGATGGACCTGCTCGCCGCCAACCAGTTCGCCCGCGCCTTCTACGCCGAGGTGTACGACCAGCCCGGCAACCAGGACAACCTCGCCCGCTACCAGTTCCTCGACCCCCGCTCCCGGCGCTTCTACCCGGACTGGGAGCAGGCCGCCGACATCACCGTCGCCATCCTGCGCACCGAGGCCGGCCGCGACCCGCACGACAAGGACCTGCACGACCTGGTCGGCGAACTGTCCACCCGCAGCGACGAGTTCCGCACCCGCTGGGGCGCCCACGACGTCCGTCACCATGGCAGCGGCACCAAGCGCTTCCACCACCGGGCCGTCGGCGACCTCACCCTCGCCTACGAGGGAATGGAGCTGACCGCCGCCCCCGGCCTCCACCTGACCGTCTACACCGCCGAACCCGGCTCCCCCTCCGAACAGGGCCTGCGCCTGCTCGCCAGCTGGGCCGCCACCCGCGAGGCCGGACCGGACCCCCGACGGACCGGCAGGACGGCACCCACCCACCGGGAGTGAGCCCGCCCGCAGCCCGGGGCCCAGGGCCGAGCGCGCCCGCAGCCCGAGGCCCGGGGCCGAGCCCGCCCGCGGCCCGGGGCCCAGGACCGAGCGCGCCCGCTACCGCCTACCGGGCCGCCCGCACCGCCCCGTCCCGGCGCCCGCCCGACGGGAGCGGGAGGTCGAGCGGCACCAGGGATTCCGGGGCGCGGACCCGGGGGACGGGTGAGGGGAGCAGCCACAGCACGGCGAGGCTCCCGCCGAGGGCCGCGACGAGCAGGGCGGGGCGCAGGCCCAGCACGGTGCCCAGCAGGCCGCCGAGCAGCGCGCCGAGCGGGCGGACCCCGTAGTTGACGGTGGCGAACGCGCCGAAGACCCGGCTGCGCAGCCGGTCCGGGACCACGGCGGCCTGGACGGCGTTCAGCGGCACGTCGAACAGCATCACGCCCAGGCCGGAGAGGAACTCGGCCGCCGCCAGGACGCCCGTCCGGGCCCACACCGGACCGCCCGCCACGGTCAGCAGCGCGATCGGCGCGGGGAACAGCACCGCGCCCAGCACGATCGTCCGCCCGGCGCCGATCCGCCGCGACAGCGCCGGAGCCCCCAGCGCCCCCAGCAGGCCGCCGGTCGCCCCGAGACCGAACGCCAGGCCGATCCGGCCCGCCGACAGGCCCAGCTCCCGGCCCGCGAACAGCACGGTGAGGCCGTAGCCGAGGAAGGTGAAGAAGTTGACGGTGGTGCAGCAGCCCAGGCTCGCCCGCAGGTACGGGTGCCGCAGCACGAACCCCAGCCCCTCCCGGGCCCGCCGCAGCACCGCCCCGTCCGGCCCGTCCGGCCTGTCCGGCCTGTCCGGCCCGTCCGCCCTGTCCGGTTGATCCGTCGGCGGCCGGTCGGTCCGGACGCCGCCCACCAGCAGCGCCGAGACCAGGAACGACACCGCGTCGGCCAGCACCGCGACGGGCGCCGTCAGCGCCTGCACCAGCGCCCCGCCGAGCGCCGGCCCGGCCAGCTGCGCCGCCGAACGGGTGCCGCTCAGACGGCTGTTGGCGGCCAGGTAGGCCGAGCGCGGCACCAGGCGGGCGAAGAACGGCGCGTACGCGTTGCCGAACAGCACGCCCGCCGCGCCCGTGACCACCGCGACGGCGTACAGCTGACCCAGCGTCACCGCGCCGAACAGCGCCGCCACCGGCAGGGTGGCCAGCGCCGCCGCCCGGACCAGGTCCGCCAGCACCAGCAGCCGCCGCTGGTCGGGGCGGCCGTCCACCCAGGCGCCGAGGAAGACCGCCGCCAGGTTCGGCGCCCACAGCGCCGCCGTCAGCCCGGCGACCTGCGCGGTGCTCGCGTCCAGGGCGCCCACCGCGATCAGCGGCAGCGCCAACTCCGAGACCCGGTCGCCGAACTGGGAGACCGCCTGCCCGGCCCAGAACCGCCGGAACGCCCGGTGGCCCCGCAGCGGCGACGTCACCCCGTCCCGTCCTCGGGCCCGTCCCCCTCCGGCAGGGTGTAGCGCAGCAGGCGCACCGCCCGGGCGTCGGCGGGCCGGTCGGCGTGGTCGCGGTGGACGTACGGGGCGAGCAACTCCTCGATCGCGGACGAGAGTTCGGCCAACTCGGCGGGGGAGAGGACGATCCGGGTGTCGGCCAGCCCGGCCGAGCGCAGCCACTGCGGCGGCAGGCCCGGACCGACCTCCGCCATCCAGCGGGCCGGCGCGTCCGCGGAGCGCCGGAACATCACCTGCGCCAGCGCCCCGGCCGCCTCCCGCCCCGCCCCGTCCGCCCCCGGCGCGAACCGGAACCCGCGCCCGACCGCCTCCCACCGCCGCTTGCGCCGGTCCGGCCCGGGCTCGGCGTCCCGCACCAGCCCGAACTCGGCCAGGTGCCGCAGGTGCCAACTCGCCACCGTCGGCGTGGCCCCCACGTGCGGAGCCAACTCGGTCGCGGTGGCCGGCCCGTGCAGCCGCAGCCGCTCCAGCACCGCCAACCGCACGGGATGGGCCAGGGCGCGCATCGCGCGGGGATCGGTGATCTCGACGTCACCGAGCGGGTTGCCGGAACTCATGGTCTGAGAGTGTCCTCTCACGATATCCGAGAGTCAACTCTCACATCTCCGGGAAAAGCACCGGCCGTCCGCACGGCACTGCGTACCATCGGGCGCATAGACGACACCGCACCCCTCCGCAGCTTCCCGGCCGGGCTCAGCTCCCGGGCTCATTCCTTCGTCAGCGCACACGGCGTCCGGACGGACCGACACCCCGTCAACCGTCCCTGGTGGCGCGAGCGGGGAGTCCCCGAGGACGTGATCGACCGGATGGATGCCTTCGACCGTTCCTGGGGCGGCCTGGTGCTGCCACCCGCCAACAACTACGAGGGAGGCCCCAAGCCCTTCTTCCCGGACTCGCCCGAGCAACGCGAGGACGGCTGGTGGTTCATGGCGGGCGACCAGCGCACCTCGGTGCCGTTCGCCTCCTACCTCGGCCCCGGCGGCGAGTTCTGCCTGCTCGGCAACGGGCGCAGCGTCGCCCTGCACGCGAGCGTCATGGGCTGGGTGGAGTCGCAGGCCCTCGCCCACCACGCCCGGCTGTGGTCCCGACGCGTCGTCCGGCTGCACGGCGCCGACGTCGATGCGCTCGACCTGGCAGGCTCCGAACCCGTTCCTGAAGTCCGGGGCCTGGCCGACACCTGGTGGCGCGGCACCGACTCGCTGATCGAGATCCACCGGGGCGAGCACGAACTCTTCGCCGCCCCCGGCCGCCGCCTGCACTACCGCTCCCGTACCGCCCTCGTCTACGAGGGGCTGGACGGATGGGGGCTGGCCGGCTGACCCTGCCGAAGGGCGCCTGTCGGTGGTGGCGAACATTGCAACAGGCCCGTGAACAGCGTGCGCCGGCTGCCCGCGGGCGCCTGGAAGGGTCATTCTTGAGGGAGTTCACCAGGTTGGCCATGGCGGCCTTCGGCGGGTAGTGCACCAAGAGGTGCGCGTGGTCGGCTTCGCTGTTGAAGTCCTTCAGTTCCGCTTCGAAGTCCTCGCACACCTTGCGCATCACCTTTTCGCAGCGCGTCAGCATCTCGGCGTTCAGTACCCCCGCGGGGAACACCAAGTGCACATGCGGGCGGTGGACGACCGCTCGGCCCCTGCGGATATCGGGGTTCGGTTTCCGTCGTGGTGACATAGGCCAGTGGTGAGGTGATCCCATGCAGCTTCGGTACAGCTTCCGCTTGTACCCGAGCGCCGGTCAGCGCATGGCGCTGGCGAGGGCGTTCGGGTGCGTGAGGGTCGTCTTCAACGACGCGTTGCGAGTCCGGGAGGAGGCGCGTGCGGCGGGGGCACCGTTCGTTCTCTCAAGCGAGCTGTCGAAACGGCTCACCGCGTCGAAGAAGACACCGGAGCGGGCCTGGCTCGGCGAGGTGTCGTCGGTGGTCCTCCAGCAGTCCCTTCGGGACTTGGACACCGCGTACAGGAACTTCTTCGACGGTCTCAAGGGCAAGCGCCCCAGGACGGGACCGCCCCGTTACAAGTCCCGCAAGGACGCCCGGCAGTCGATCCGGTTCACTGCCAACGCGTCGTGGCGGATCACCGCGGGCGGGAAGCTGCGCCTGCCGAAGATCGGCGACGTGCCCGTGCGCTGGTCGCGCAGGCTGCCGTCCACCCCGTCCACCGTGACGGTCGTCAATGACTCGGCCGGCCGGTACTTCGCCTCGTTCGTCATCGAGACGGGCTCGGAGGAAGTCCTCCCCGCCGTCACACCCGAGGTCGGCGTGGACCTCGGCCTCGGGCACTTCGCGGTCCTCTCGGACGGTACGAAGGTCGACAGCCCGCGCTTCCTGCGCCGGGCCGAGGAGCGGCTGAAGAAGGCGCAGCGGGAGCTGTCCCGCAAGCAGGAAGGCTCCGCCAACCGGGGCAAGGCCAGGACGAAGGTCGCTCGCGCTCACGCGCGGGTTGCCGACGCGCGCCGCGAGTTCCACCACCGGCTCTCCACGAAGCTGATCCGCGAGAACCAAGCGGTCGCCGTGGAGGACCTGTCGGTGAAGGGACTCGCTCGCACGCGCCTGGCCAAGTCCGTGCACGATGCCGGGTGGTCGGCGTTCGTATCGATGTTGGAGTACAAGGCCGCGCGGTACGGGCGCACGTTCGTGAGGATCGGCAGGTTCGAGCCGACCTCCCAGGTGTGCTCCGTGTGCGGGGTCAAGGACGGCCCCAAACCCCTCGACGTCCGCGAGTGGACGTGCGAGGAGTGCGGGGCCGTTCTCGACCGGGACGTCAACGCGGCGGTCAACGTCGCCAGGGCCGCCGGACTGGCGGTGCCGGCCTGTGGAGCGCAGGTAGGACCGGTACCCGTACCGGCGCAGCGCGGTGAAGCAGGAACCCACCGAGACCCGCAGTTGCGGGTGGTAGGAATCCCGCTCCTTCAGAGCCGGGAGGAAGTCAATGCAACCGCTACCGCCTCGCCGCCCGCTCCGCCAACACCCCCGACAGCTCCAGCGGTAACATCGGCTTCCGCATCGCCCGCTGACGCGTGCCGGACGCCCGCCGGGCACCCGTCCAGCACGCGTCAACACCCGCCGAATACCCGTTGATGGCCCGTCAGGGGGTCTCCCTGGGGCCGGTCATGACGCACCCTTGACCGGCCCTTGTCGAGGGGGCGAGGGCATGTCGCGGGGGTGGCCGGCGGTCCTAGCGTCCTGCCGCCGAGCTGAACCCGGCCGCGATGCCACACCCCATCGGTGTCGCCGGCCGTCCCCCATCAACCCCGGCTCGGTGGGAGGAAACCCGATGAACCGCAAGACCGCGCTGGCGTCGGCCGTGGCGGCTGCCCTCACCCTGGGCACCGTGATGGTGGCGAGTGCACAGTCCCCCGCACTGGCGAGCGGTACCACCGCGAGCGGTGCAGGCTTCCGGGCGACGACCGAGGCGGGCCGCACCGCGGACCTGGAGCGGGCGTCGAAGGACGCCGGGGCGCTGGCGAAGACGCTGGGCCTGGGGCCGGACGAGCGCCTGGTGGCCAAGGACGTGCTGGTCGACAACGGCGGGACCCGGCACGTGCGCTACGACCGCACCTACCGCGGGCTGCCGGTGGTCGGCGGCGACCTGGTGGTGCACTACGCGAAGAACGGCAAGGTCACCTCGACCACCTGGGCGCACGAGGGCGCGATCAAGGTCGCGGGGGTGACGCCGAAGCTGTCCGGCAAGGACGCCACGGCGACCGCCGAGCGCAGCGCCAAGCACGTCAAGCAGGCCCGCAGCACCGGCCTCGACACCAGCCAGCTGGTGGTGTGGGCGGTCGGCAAGGTGCCGGTGCTGGCCTACCGCAGCACCGTCACCGGTTCCGGCGACGCGGGCGCGGCCTCCCGCGAGGCCGTGCTGGTGGACGCCGGCAGCGGCGCGGTGCTGGACCAGTACGAGCTGGAGCAGACCGTCGGCGGCACCGGCAACGGCGTCAACGTCGGCCAGGTCTCCATCGAGACCAGCCAGGGCGGCAGCGGCTACACCCTGACCGACGCGCTGCACGGCAGCACCGTCGTCTACGACTCGTACAACAGCCCGCAGTCGAACCCGGCGCAGAACGCCCGGACCTTCTCCAAGTCGTCCAACTCCTGGGGCAACGGCTCCACTTCGAGCCGGGAGAGCGCCGCCGTCGACGCCTCCTACGGCCTCGCCAAGACCTGGGACTTCTACAAGAACACCTTCAACCGCTCCGGCATCCGCAACGACGGCCGCGGCGCGCCCGCGTACGTCCACGTGGACAACCAGCTGCTGAACGCGTTCTACGACGACTCCTGCTTCTGCATGTCCTTCGGCGACGGCTCCTCGCAGAACGGCAACATCCCGCTCACCGCGCTGGACGTCTCGGGCCACGAGATGAGCCACGGCGTCACGGCCGCCACCGCGAACCTGAACTACTCGGGCGAGTCCGGCGGCCTCAACGAGGCCACCTCCGACATCTTCGGCACCATGGTCGAGTTCTACGCCGGCAACAGCACCGACCCCGGTGACTACTACATCGGCGAGAAGCTCAACATGGGCAACGGCTACCTGCGCCGGATGGACAACCCGGCCGCCGACGGCTCCTCGCTGTCCTGCTACAGCAGCCGGGCCGGCCAGGTCGACGTGCACTACTCGTCCGGCATCGCCAACCACTTCTTCTACCTGACCGCCGAGGGCACCGGCGCCAAGACCATCGGCGGCCTGCCGCACAACGGCACCCCGTGCAACGGCGACAGCTTCGGCGGCATCGGCAAGGACAAGGCCGCGGCGATCTGGTACCGCGCCCTGTCCACCTACATGACCTCCACCACCAACTACTCCTCGGCCCGCACCGCGACCCTGCAGGCCGCCGCCGACCTGTACGGGTCGAACTCGCAGGAGCGCTACATCGTCTCCAAGGCGTGGGCCGCCGTCAGCATCGGCACCGCGCTGCCCGACCCGGGCAACGGCAACCCGTCGCCGTCCCCGTCGCCCACCTCCTCGCCCACCGGCAACCCGAACCCGGGCAACGCGCTGACCAACGGCGACTTCGAGCAGGGCGCCTCCGGCTGGACCCAGAGCGCCAACGACATCACCAACTCCACCCAGCAGCAGGCCCACGGCGGCTCCTGGTACGCCTGGATGATGGGCTACGGCTCCGCCGCCAGCGAGACCCTCTCGCAGAGCAACGTCGCCGTCCCGTCCACCGGCAGCCCGAAGCTCACCTTCTGGCTCAAGGTCACCACCCAGGAGTCCGGCTCCACCGCCTACGACACGCTCAAGGTCAGCGCCAACGGCCAGACCCTGGCGACCTACTCCAACGCCAACGCCTCGGCCGGGTACGTGCAGAAGACCGTCGATCTGAGCGCCTTCCGCGGCCAGAGCGTGAACCTGCAGTTCACCGGCCAGGAGGACGCCTACCTGTCGACGATCTTCCTGATCGACGACGTCAACGTCGGCTGACCGCAGGCTCTCCTGAAGTCCCCAACGATCAAGCCTTAAAGGGGACTTAACAGCAGCCCGCGAGGGTGTCGTGTTCATGCGACACCCTCGCGCAGCCGGTTCCGAGGCGGCACACTGACCGCCATGACCGGCATCCTCCCCGGCCCGGCCGGACCCGCCAGCACCCCGGCGGGCCCGACCGAGCCCCCGCTCGTCGACCGCGCGCACCTGCTCGCCGACATCCGCACCGCACTCGCCGCCACCGGCGGCGTCCTGCTGCACGGACCGGCCGGCATCGGCAAGACCGCCCTGCTCGACACCCTCGCCCAGGACGCCGGCACGGCAGGCGAGACCGTCCTGCGCAGCAGCCCCACCGCCGCCGAGGCGGACCTGCCGCACCTCGCCCTGATCGACCTCCTCGGCGAGGCCCTCCCCGGCCTCGCCGAGGACCTGCCCGACCACCTGCGCCAGGCCCTGGAGTGCGCCCTGCTCCACCGCGCCCCCCAACCCGGCGCCCCCACCGACCCGTTGGCCGTCCGGGTCGCCGTCCTCGAAGCACTGCGCCGGCTCGCCCAGCGCGGCCCCGTGCTCGTCCTGCTCGACGACACCCAGTGGCTCGACGAGGCCAGCCGCCAGGTCATCGCCTTCGCCGCCCGCCGCCTCACCGACCGGCAACTGCGGATCGCCGTCACCGAACGCACCGAACACGCCGACGCCGCACCCGAGAGGGGTGCCCTCTGCCCGCCCGCCGCCCGCGAGATCCCGGTCGGCCCGCTCGGCGAACGCGGCACCGGCGCCCTGCTGCGCGAACGCCTCGGCCTGCGCCTGAGCGGCCTCACCCTCACCCGGGTGCACGCCGTCAGCGGCGGAAACCCCTACTACGCACTGGAGTTGGGCCGCTCACTGGCCGCCGGCGGCGGCGAGAGCGCGCTCGCCGCCGACCCCGCCCGCCCGCTCGACGTCCCGCACCGGCTGCGCGCCCTGGTCTCCGCCCGGCTCGGCGAACTCCCCGACCCCGCACGGCAGTCGCTCACCGTCCTGGCCGCCGCCCGGACCGGCACCGGCCTGCCCGCCACCGTCACCGAACCGCTCGCCGCCGCCCGCCGCCACGGCATCGTCCAGCAGACCCCCGCCGGCACCCCCCAGTTCAGCCACCCCCTGGTCGCCGAGGTGGTCCTCGCCGACGCCGCCCCCGAAGCGCTGCGCGCCGCCCACCGGCTGCTCGCCGAACTCACCGCCGACCCGGTCGAACAGGTCCGCCACCAGGCCCTCGCCGCCGACGCCCCCGACCCGCGGCTCGCCTCCCGGCTGCACCGCGCCGCCGACACCGCACTCACCCGCGGCGCCCCCGGCACCGCCGCCGAACTGCTCCGCCTCGCCGCCGAACACACCCCCGACCCCGACACCGCCGGACGCCGCCTGCTCGCCGCCGCCCGCAACGCCGCCGCCGCCGGCCTGCCCGACCTCGCCCGCGCCTGCGGCGAACGCCTCGCCGACGCCCCCGCCGCCGACGTCCGGGTGCACGCCCGCCTGCTGCTCGCCCGGCTGCTCGGCCCCGACCACCCCGGCGCCGAACCCCTGCTCGCCGCCGCCGCCGAGGACACCGGCGGCCACCCCGCGCTCACCGCCGCCGTCCACCAGGAACGCGCCGTCCGCGCCCTGCACCACGGCGACCGGGCCGAAGGGCTCGCCGAACTCGCCACCGCCGAGAAGCACGCCGACCACGCCGACGACCCCGACCTGCTGGTCGAACTCCTCGCCCAGCGCGCCCCGTTGACCCTGCTCACCGACCCCGCCCTCGGCCTCGCCCAACTCGAACGCGGCTGCCGCCTCGCCGCCGGCCGGCCCCCCACCGCCGCCGCCGTGTTCTGCCGCGAAGGACTCGCCGTCGCCGCCCTGCGCAGCGGCGACCTGCCCCGCGCCGTCGCCGAGGTCGAAGCCCTGCGAGCCGAGGTCGAGGCCGCCGGGCGCACCGAGGACCTCGCCAACGTCCTCTACATCGCCGCCTCCGTCTACGAGCGGGCCGGCCGCTGCACCGAGGCGTACGCCGCCGGCCGCGCCGCCCACGACCTGCGCGAACGCATCGAACCCAGCCCCGGCCCGGCCCGCGTCCTCGGCGGCGCCGCCGAACTCAACGGCGGCACCGCCGACCGCGCCGCCCAGCTCCTCGACTCCGCGATCCGCGCCGCCGAGAGCGACCACGACCGCGAATGGCTCTCCTACGCCCACGGCCTGCGCGGCCGGGTCGAACTCCTGCGCGGCAACCACCCCGCCGCCGCCGAGCACCTCACCCGCTGCCTGCACCTGCTGCGCCGGATGGAGTTCACCGACCCCTCGCTCTTCCTGGTCGACGCCGACCTGACCGAGGCGCTCGCCCTCTCCGGCCGCCCCGAGGAGGCCGCCGCCACCCTCGCCGACGCCCGCGACCGCGCCACCCGGCTCGGCCGCGACGTGCTCACCCTGGGCCTGCACCGCGCCGAGGCCCACCTCACCGCCGCCGCCGACCCCCGCCGCGCCGCCGACACCCTGCGCGCCCTCATCCCCGACACCCACCCCTACCCCCTCGAACTCGCCCGCGCCCACCTCGCGCTGGGCGCCCTGGAGCGCCGCGCCCGCCGCCGGGCCGCCGCCCGCGCCGCCCTCCAGGAGGCCCACACCCGCTACGCCGCGGCCGGCTGCCTGCCCTGGCAGCAGCACGCCGCCGCCGCCCTGGCCGCCCTGGACGCGCTGGAGGCCGACCCCACCCCCATGCAGCAGCAGATCCTCGCGCTGATCCGCTCCGGCGCCACCAACCGGGAGATCGCCGCCCGCCTCCACCTCTCGGTGAAGGCGGTCGAAGCCAACCTGACCCGGCTCTACCGCCAGTACGGCGTCCGGGGGCGGGCCGAGCTGGCCCGCCACCGGGACTGACTGTCGGTCAACTGCCCTGCTCTCAGCCGACCTTGACGTCGTCGATCAGGAAGATGGTCGACAGTGCGGCGTCCTCCTGCCCGGCGAAGGACAGGTTCACCGTCTGGCCGGCGAAGGCGCTCAGGTCGACGCTCTTCTGCACGTACCCGGCCGAGGCGTTGGCGTTGGAGTACGTCTTGAGCGTCTGCCCGTTCACGTTCACCTTGAGCGTGTCGTAGGCGGTGGTGCCGGTCTCCTGGGTGGTGACCTTGAGCCAGAAGGTCAGCTTCGGGCTGCCGGCGGGCACCGCGACGTTGCTCTGCGAGAGGGTCTCGCTGGCGGTGGAGCCGTAGCCCATCATCCAGGCGTACCAGGAGCCGCTGTGGGCGGCCTGCTGGGTGGAGTTGGTGATGTCGTTGGCGCTCTGGGTCCAGCCGGTGGCGCCCTGTTCGAAGCCGCCGTTCGCCAGCGCGTTGCCCCCGGGCGGCGGGGTCGGCGTCGAGGTGGGGGTCGGCGTGGGGGTGGGGGAGGGCGACGGGTTGCCGGTGCCCGGGTCGGGCAGCGCGGTGCCCAGCGAGACGGCGGCCCACGCCTTGGAGACGATGTACCGCTCCTGCGAGTTGGCGCCGTACAGGTCGGCCGCCGCCTGCAGGGTCGCGGTGCGGGCCGCGTTGTAGTCGGTGGTGGAGGTCATGTAGGTGGTCAGCGCGCGGTACCAGATCGCCGCGGCCTTGTCCTTGCCGATGCCGCCGAAGCTGTCGCCGTTGCACGGCGCCCCGTCGTGCGGCAGCCCGCCGATGGTCTTGGGGCTCGTCCCCTCGGCCGTCAGGTAGAAGAAGTGGTTGCCGATGCCGGAGGAGTAGTGGACGTCCACCGACCCCGCGTTCGAGCTGTAGCAGGACAGCGAGGACCCGTCGAGCGACGGGTTGTCCATCCGGCGCAGGTAGCCGTTGCCCATGTTGAGCTTCTCGCCGATGTAGTAGTCGCCCGGGTCGGACGGGTCGTTGGCGTAGAACTCCACCATGGTGCCCATGATGTCGCTGGTCGACTCGTTCAGGCCGCCGCTCTCGCCCGAGTAGTTGAGGTTGGCGGTGGCGGCCGTGACGCCGTGGGTCATCTCGTGGCCGGAGACGTCCAGCGCGGTGAGCGGGGTGTTGCCGTTCTGCGAGGAGCCGTCGCCGAAGGACATGCAGAAGCAGGAGTCGTCGTAGAAGGCGTTCAGCAGCTGGTTGTCCACGTGGACGTAGGCCGGGGCGCCGCGGCCGTCGTTGCGGATGCCGGAGCGGTTGAACGTGCTCTGGTAGAAGTCCCAGGTCTTGGCCAGCCCGAAGGAGGCGTCGACGGCGGCGCTCTCCCGGTTCGCGGCGGTGCCGTCGCCCCAGTTGTCGCTGCTGTTGCTGAACGCCTGCGCGTTCTGCGCCGGGTTCGACTGCGGGCTGTTGTTGGAGTCGTAGACGATGGTGCCGCCGTGCGAGGCGTCGGTCAGCGTGTAGCTGCCGCTGCCGTCCTGGCTGGTCTCGATGGTGACCTGCCCGACGTTCACGCCGTCGCCGCTGCCCGAGACGCCCTGCTCCAGCTCGTACTGGTCCAGCACCGCGCCGCTGCCCGCGTCCACCAGCACCGCCTCGCGGGACGCCGCACCCGCCTGCCCGGTGCCCGTCACGGTCGTCCGGTACGCCAGCACCGGGGCGCCGTGCGCCGTCGCCCACACCACCAGCTGGCTGCCGTCCCGGTCGGTGGCGTGCGCCTGCTTGACGTGCTTGGCACTGCGGGCGGCCGCCGCCGAGGCGTCCTGCCCCGACAGCTTCGGCGTCACCCCGGCCAGCCGGATCGCGCCCTCGTGCGCCCAACTCGTCGACGTGACCCTGCCGTTCTTCGCGTAGTGCACCACCAGGTCGCCGCCGACCACCGGCAGCCCGCGGTAGGTGCGGTCGTAGCGCACGTGCCGGGCCCCGTCGTTGTCGACCAGCACGTCCTTGGCCACCAGGCGCTCGTCCGGCCCCAGGCCCAGGGCCTTCGCCGCCGCGTCGGCCTCCCGGCCGGCCCGGTCCATGGCCGCGGCCCGGTCCGAGGCGCTCATCGCCCGGAACGCGGAGCCGTTCGAGGTGCCACTGCTGGCCAGCGCGACACCCTGCGAACTCGCCACCACGGCACTGCCCAGGGTGAGGGCCGCCGCGACAGCCACCGCCAGAGCGGTCTTGCGGTTCATCGCAATTCCTCCTGCCGAGCCCGGTCGATGGGGGAGGCCGACGGCCCCGATGGGTGCGGGACCGCGGCCGGTGAAAGCTCGGCGGCAGGACGCTAGGACGGGGACGGAACACCGCGACATGCCCCCGACAACGGGCAAGGGAATCGCAAGGGAAAAGCCCCCCGGAACAAGGGCGACCCTCTCCGACGGGCCGTCAGCAAAGCGACGGGAAAAGGGAGTTGAGCGATACGTCAAAGTACCGCGGAAAACGCTCCGGCCACAAGCGCTCTTGGCCCCGGCAATTCCCGGAAGAGGCGCTTGCGGAGGCATCCGGAAATCCGGCGCTTTACCGGAATCGGAGCCGCACCTCCCGTTCCGGGCCGCCGCCTGGCAGGATGGGAGGCATGAGCGACGACGAACGCCGGCGCCCGCTGGCCGACACCACCCCCTTCCCCGACGGCCTGGACGAGCGGCTGCACGCCCAACTCACCTTCCTGGTCGAGGTGGACCGCCTCAAGACGGTGCTGCGGCAGTCCCCGCTCGCCGCCGCCGACCGCCGGGAGAACGATGCCGAGCACTCCTGGCACCTGGCGATGATGGTCACCGTCCTCGCCGAACACGCGGACGAGCCGATCGACGTCGGCCACACCGTCCAACTGGTGCTCCTGCACGACCTGGTGGAGATCCACGCCGGCGACACCCCGCTGTACGACAGCGTCGGCGCCCTCGACCAGGAGGCCCGCGAGGCGGCCGCCGCCGACGAGCTCTTCGCCCTGCTGCCCGCCGACCAGACCCGCCTGCTGCGCGCCCACTGGGACGAGTTCGAGGCCCGCCGCACCCCCGAGGCCCGGTTCGCCAAGGCCATGGACCGGCTCCAGCCGCTCCTGCTCAACTGGATGGCCCGCGGCGGCACCTGGCGCACCCCCGGGGTCACCGCCGACGACGTCCGGGCCCGCAAGTCCGTCATCGCCGACGCCTCCACCCCCCTCTGGGCCGCCGCCCGCCGCTTCATCGACGAGGGCGAGGCCCGCGGCTGGTCCCGCCCCGGCAGCTGACTTCCTGCCCGCTCCCGGGGCGGGTCGGGCGGACCCCGTCGGGTTCAGACCCGGTCGAGCGGGCGGTGCGGTTCGGGCGGCAGCGTGACGGTGATGCCGTCGCCGGGGCGGATCTCGCCGCCGGAGCGGACCACGCCCATGATCCCGGCCTTGCGGACCAGCGCCCCGCTGTCGTCCCGCCACACCACCTGCTTGAGCAGCCCGTGCTGGAAGTCGTCGATCTGCGTGCACGGGTTGCGCAGCCCGGTCACCTCGACCACGGCTTCCGCCCCGAACCGCAGCAGCGTCCCGACCGGCAGCCCGAGCAGGTCCACGCCCCGGGTGGTGACGTTCTCGCCCAACTGCCCCGGTGCGACGGTGAACCCGGCCTCCGCCAGCTCCCCGAACAGCTCCTCGTGCATCAGGTGCACCTGCCGCAGGTTCGGCTGCGAGGGGTCCTGCGCGACCCGGGAGCGGTGCTTCACCGTCACCCCCGCGTGCACGTCCCCCTCGACCCCGAGCCCCGCCAACAGGCGGATCCCGTCCCGGTTCGGCTTCGTGAACGAGTACTCCCCGTTCCTGCTGACCGCCACCACGCTCCCGGCCATCCGGACCACCTCTCGTCGTACTGATGCGTACCGATGTTCCGTGCACCCACCCTACGCGCCGCCCCCGGCGGCCCGTCAGGGGGCCTGCTGCGCCAGCCGCTCGCGCAGCGACTTGTGCCGGAACTGGTACACCGAGCCGACCCGGCGCAGCAGGCCCAGCCGGTGCGCCTCGGCGAGGAAGGCCGCGTAGCGCAGCGGGATCCGCCCGGCGGCGGCCAGGACCAGCCGGGCCAGCGTGTACGCGCCCCACTGGGAGGCCAGGACGACCGCGGCGGCCGCCGAGAGCCCGGCGCCCAGGGCCTGCCACGGCGGCGGCGGGTCCAGGCCGGTGGACAGCATCGCGTACCACGCCCAGCCCGCGGCCGCACCCACGGTGAGTGCCCGCCGCCGCCCGCCGCGCAGCGCCGCGGCGGGGCTGCTCTGCCGCTTGGCCGAGACCACCCGGGCGGTCCGCCGGAGCCAGGCCCGGCCGGCGAGCAGCAGCAGGACGGCGAGCCAGCCCAGCAGGAGCGCGGTGCTCGCGGTGCCGAGCGCCCGCGCACTGCCCGGTACCCAGCGCCGGACGGGCAGTGCGGCGAGGACCAGCGCGGGGCAGCCCAGCACGAGGGCCGCGGTCCGGACGGCCCTCGTGCGGGGGGAGTGCGGGGACGGGCGCCGGGCCCGGGCCCAGCTCTCGTACCCGCCGCTCGCCAGTCCCAGCAGGGCCCCGGAGGTCACCGTTGCCGCGGCGGACAGCACGGGGTGCGCGGACCGGTCGCCCAGGGCGATCACGGCGCACGCGGCCAGGAAGAGCAGGACGGCGAGGAACCGGGACCACCGGCGGGCCATCACGGGGCGGGTCAGCCGCCAGTACAGGCGCCACCAGGCGAGGTCGGGTTCGTCGTGCGCGGCGAGGCCGCCGAGCGTGCGGGCGGCGTGCGGGGCGAGGGTGGGGACCAATCGGTCGAGCAGGTGGCGGGTGAGCGACTCCCGGTCGGGGAAGCGCAGCAGGTCCGCCGGGTCGGCGCCGGGGCGGCCGTGCACCTCGCGGGCCAGCGACAGCAGCAGCGGGTTGGCGAGCGCGCGGGCGACCGGCCCGGTCGGGTGACGGGCGATCTCGTCCAGGACGGGCTGCCAGCGGTCGAGCTGCTGGGGCCCCGCGTGGTGGCGCAGCGCCTCGCCGACGCCCGCGGCCGGAATCGGCCGGCTCCGCAGCGCCGTCGACGCGTGCAGGACGCGGGACTGCCCGGCGGCGCGGCGGTACTCCTCGGCGCGGCTGGTGAGGACCAGCGGATCGCCGGGCGCCAGGCTCCGGTTGAGCGCCCGGAGCGCGTCGGCCTGGTGCTCCGGCGGCAGTTCGTCGAAGCCGTCCAGGACGGGCAGCAGGCGGCGTTCGGCGAGCAGCCGGGCCACCGGCACGGTCGGGTAGTCCTTGGTGAGCCGTTCGGCGAGCCACTCCCGCAGGGGCTGCTTGCCGGGCTCCCAGGAGGCGAGCGGGACGAGCACCGGCACCGGGTCCTCGGGGCCGAGCCGGTCGATCAGCCGGAGCAGCAGCAGGACGGCCAGCGAGGTCTTCCCGGACCCGGCGCCGCCGAGGACGACCAGACGGCGTTCCGGCAGCGCCAGGAACATCTCGGCGATTTCGGCGGGCCCGGTGTGCACCGTCGCGGGCCGGTCGCCGGCCAGCTCCGGGTGGTCGGCCAGCCGGTGCTCGGTGCGCCAGGGCACCGGCAGCGGCAGCGGTCCGAACAGCCCCCGGGCGGCGGCCTCGGCGCGCCACTGCCCGCCGACGAGGCCGGCCAGCCGCCGGGCGTCCGGGTCCGGTTCGGGGAGCGGGGCGGCGGGCACCGTCAGGTCGATCCGGCCGACGGACCCGGCCTGGACGACGTTCCGGGCCTGCCCGCCGGAGAATTGATTGTGCGTCAACCGTCCCCCTGCGGCGAAGCGCTGTCCGAAACCGAGCCCATCGTACGCCCGGGCCCGGCCGCGGGGTCCTGCGGCAGCAGCCGGGTGCCCGGGGGGAGGGAGTCGGTGCGGTCGGCCTCGTGCAGGTAGGCGAGCAGGGCCTCGCGGAAGGCGCTCGCGGCGTGGGTGAGCGGCAGGTCGCGGCCGTGCGCGACGGCGATGGTGCGGCCGAGGCCGGGCGGGGCGAAGGGGGTGGTGGGGAGCTGGGAGCTGGCGGCGACCATGCCGGGGACGACCGCGGGGCCGAGCCCGGCCCGGACGGCGGCCAGCACGGCGTCCATCTCGCCGCCCTCGACGGCGTACGTGGGCTCGAACCCGGCCGCCCGGCAGGCCGCCAGGGTGGTCTCGCGCACGTCGTAGCCCTCCCGGAACATCACCAGGTCCCGGCCGCGCAGGTCGGTGATCCGGGCCCGGGCGCGGGGGAGCGGCTCGGCGGAGACCAGCACCAGGTCCTCGTGCAGCAGCGGGGTGACGGCGAGCGGCGCGGCCGGCGGCGAGGCCGGGGTGATGACCAGGGCGAGGTCGAGCCCGCCGGCCTCCAGGTCGCGGACCAGGTGCCGGGAGCCGCCCTCGGTGAGGTGCAGGTCGACGCCGGGGTGCCGGGCCCGGTACGCCCGCAGCACCTCGGGGACCAGGCTGCCGCAGAGCGAGGGCGGGGCGCCGAAGCGGACCCGGCCCCGGCGCAGCTGGACGGTCTCGGCGACGGCCCGCCGGGCGCTGTCGGCGTCGGCCAGGATGCGCCGGGCCAGCGGCAGCAGGGCCTGCCCGGCGTCGGTGAGGGCCGTCCCGGCCCGCGAGCGGTGGAACAGTTCGGCGCCCAACTCCCGTTCCAGGGCCCGGATCTGCTGGGAGAGCGAGGGCTGCGAGACGTGGCTGAGCTCGGCGGCCCGGGTGAAGTGCCGGGCGTCGGCGACCGCGATGAAGTAGGCGAGCTGCTGCAACTGCACACCAGCCATCATAGGCACTGCCTATCGTGACCGGCGCTTCCATGTCTTGGACACCCCCGACGCGTCCGGCTTACGGTCATGGTCATGGCTCCCGCTACCCGGGCGAACCGGGTGAACCAGACGAACCGGACCCCCGTCCCCGGCCGGCACCCGTCCTCACTGGCAGCGCTGTGGCGCAGCTCCGTCGGCAAGAAGGCCGTGATGGCGGTCAGCGGGCTGATGATGCTGGCGTACCTGGTGGCCCACATGCTCGGCAACCTCAAGGTGTTCTTCGGCCCGGCGGACATCAACGGCTACGCGCACTGGCTGCGCACCATCGGCCAGCCCTTCCTGCACCACGGCTGGTTCCTCTGGCTGGCCCGGGCCGGACTGCTGGCCGCGGTGGTCGCGCACGGCACCGCCGCCTACCAGCTCTCCCGCCGCGACCTCAAGGCCCGCCCGGTGAAGTACGTCCACCAGCGGCAGCGGGCCACCTACGCGACCCGGACGATGCGCTGGGGCGGGGTGATCCTCGGGCTGTTCGTGGTCTGGCACATCCTCGACCTGACCACCCTCACGGTGAACCCGGCCGCCGAGGAGGGCCACCCGTACCAGAACATCGTGGCCTCGTTCTCGACCTGGTACTCGGGCGCGATCTACTGCCTGGCGATGCTGGCGCTGGGCCTGCACGTGCGGCACGGCTTCTGGAGCGCCGCGCAGACCCTGGGCGTCAACAACCCGCGCCGCGACCGGGCGCTGAAGCTCGGCGCGAACGCGCTGGCGCTGCTGCTGACCGCCGGGTTCCTGTCGGTGCCGGTGGCCGTGATGGCCGGACTGGTCCGGTGAACCCGGTGAACCCGGTGAACCCGGTGAACCCCGCGCCGCAACCGCCGAACCCACCGCACCCGTCGAACCCCCAACACCCCACCGGGAGCCCGGGAATGAGCTACCTCGACTACACCCTCGGTGCGCCCGTCGCCGACACCGCCGCCCCCGCCGGGCCGATCGAACAGCGCTGGGAGCGACGGCGGTTCGAGGCCAAGCTGGTCAACCCGGCCAACCGCCGCAAGCACACCGTGATCGTGGTCGGCACCGGCCTGGCCGGCGGCGCGGCCGGCGCCACGCTGGCCGAACAGGGCTACCACGTCGTCCAGTTCTGCTTCCAGGACTCCCCGAGGCGCGCTCACTCGATCGCCGCCCAGGGCGGCATCAACGCGGCCAAGAACTACCGCAACGACGGCGACTCGGTGCGCCGGCTGTTCTACGACACCGTTAAGGGCGGCGACTTCCGGGCCCGCGAGTCCAACGTGCACCGCCTGGCCGAGGTCTCGGTGGAGATCATCGACCAGTGCGTGGCCCAGGGCGTCCCGTTCGCCCGCGAGTACGGCGGCCTGCTCGACACCCGCTCCTTCGGCGGCGTCCAGGTCTCCCGCACCTTCTACGCCCGCGGCCAGACCGGCCAGCAGCTGCTGCTCGGCGCCTACCAGGCGCTGTCCCGGCAGGTCGCCGCCGGGAACGTCGAACTGCACCCGCGCACCGAGATGCTCGACCTGCTGGTGGTCGACGGCCGGGCCCGCGGCATCGTCGCCCGCGACCTGGTCACCGGCGAGATCCGCTCGTACACCGCGGACGCCGTGGTGCTCGCCACCGGCGGCTACGGCAACGTCTTCTACCTCTCCACCAACGCCAAGAACTCCAACGCCACCGCGATCTGGCGGGCCCACCGGCGCGGCGCCCTGTTCGCCAACCCGTGCTTCACCCAGATCCACCCGACCTGCATCCCGCGCTCCGGCGACCACCAGTCCAAGCTGACCCTGATGAGCGAGTCGCTGCGCAACGACGGCCGGATCTGGGTTCCGAAGGCGAAGGGCGACACCCGCCCGGCGGCGCAGATCCCCGAGGACGAGCGCGACTACTACCTGGAGCGGATCTACCCGGCGTTCGGCAACCTGGTGCCCCGCGACATCGCCTCCCGGGCCGCCAAGGTGGTCTGCGACGAGGGCCGCGGCGTCGGCCCCGGCGGCCAGGGCGTCTACCTGGACTTCGCCGACGCCATCGCCCGGCTCGGCCGGGACGCCGTCGAGGCCAAGTACGGCAACCTGTTCGAGATGTACGAGCGGATCACCGCCGAGGACCCGTACACCGTCCCGATGCGGATCTACCCGGCGATCCACTACACGATGGGCGGGCTCTGGGTCGACTACGACCTGCAGACCACCATCCCCGGCCTGTTCGCGATCGGCGAGGCCAACTTCTCCGACCACGGCGCCAACCGGCTCGGCGCCAGCGCCCTGATGCAGGGCCTCGCCGACGGCTACTTCGTGCTGCCGCCCACCCTCAACGACTACCTGGGCCGCACCAAGCTCGCCGCCGTCCCCGCCGACCACCCCGAACTCGCCGCCGTGGAGGCCGAGTCCGCCGACCGGCTGAACCTGATCCTGGCCGTCGACGGCGACCGCACCCCCGACTCCTTCCACCGCGAACTCGGCGAACTCCTGTGGGAGGAGTGCGGAATGGCCCGCGACGAGGCCGGACTGCGCCGCGCGCTGGGGCGCATCCCGCAGATCCGTGCCGAGTTCTGGCGCCGGATCAAGGTGCCCGGCACCGGCGAGGAGCTCAACCAGGCGCTGGAGAAGGCCAACCGGCTGGTCGACTACTTCGAACTCGCCGAACTCATGTGCCTGGACGCGCTGCACCGCGCCGAGTCCTGCGGCGGCCACTTCCGCACCGAGTCCGCCACCCCCGAGGGCGAAGCCGCCCGCCGCGACGAGGAGTTCGGCTACGCCGCCGCCTGGGAGTTCACCGGCACCGGCGAAGCCCCCGTCCTGCACCAGGAAGAGCTCGTCTTCGAGCACGTCCACCCCACCCAGCGGAGCTACGCGTGAACCTCACCCTGCGCATCTGGCGCCAGCAAGGCCCGGACACCCCGGGCGAGATGACCGAGTACCGGGTCTCCGGCATCAGCGAGGACATGTCCTTCCTGGAGATGCTCGACACCCTCAACGAGGAACTCATCCTGCGCGGCGAGCGCCCCGTCGCCTTCGACCACGACTGCCGCGAAGGCATCTGCGGCGCCTGCGGCATGGTCATCAACGGCCAGGCCCACGGCCCCGAACGCACCACCACCTGCCAGCTCCACATGCGGCACTTCACCGACGGCGACACCATCGACGTCGAACCCTGGCGGGCCGGCGCCTTCCCCGTCGTCCGCGACCTGATGGTCGACCGCTCCGCCCTCGACCGGATCATCGGCTCCGGCGGCTACGTCACCGCCCCCACCGGCTCCGCCCCCGAGGCGCACGCCACCCCCGTCCCCAAAGAGGCCGCCGACCTGGCCTTCGAGCACGCCGAGTGCATCGGCTGCGGCGCCTGCGTCGCCGCCTGCCCCAACGGCTCCGCGATGCTGTTCACCGCCGCCAAGGTCGTCCACCTCAACGTCCTCCCGCAGGGCGCCCCCGAACGCGCCTCCCGGGTGCGGAACATGGTCGGCGCCATGGACGACGAGGGCTTCGGCGGCTGCACCAACACCGGCGAGTGCGCCACCGCCTGCCCCAAGGGCATCCCGCTGTCCGGCATCGCCCGCCTGAACCGCGAGTTCCTGCGCAGTTGAGCGGCTGCGGAGCCCGAATGGTCCTCCCCGCCGATCTTCTGACGCATCGTCAGATGCCGCGCGGGGAGGACGGCGGCCACGGCCCCGGGCCCTTCACGATCCGGATCGCCGGCGCGGTCTCCAGGTGCCGCAACCCGGCAGCGCCGCCACCCGGCAGCGCCGCCACCTCCGACCTCGCCAAGGGGCGCTCCATTCAACCTTCCTGACGTACCGTCAGACCTTCGGGAGCGCGTCGAGCCAGCCGGTCAGCAGCTCGTTGACCTCCGCGGGGCGCTCCTGCTGCACCCAGTGGCCGCAGCCCTCCAGCAGGTGGGCGCCGGCCAGCGCGGGCAGCGTGCGCGGGAAGGCGTCGATCGCCTCGGCCATCCAGGTGGTCGAGGCGTCCCGCGTCCCGCCGACGAACAGCGCGGGCTGCTCCAGCGGCCGGCCCGCCAGCTCGGCCAGCTCCGCCCAGTCCCGGTCCATGTTCCGGTAGCGGTTCAGCGCCCCGGTCAGGCCGGTGCGCTCGAACTCGCCCGCGTAGACGTCCAGATCGGCCTCCGACAGCCAGGCCGGCCGCACCCCCCGCGGGAACCGCTCGCGCAGCGTCCCGCCGTCGGCCCGGGAGACGAAGTGCGGATCGGGCGCGTCCGCCCCCGGCATGGTGTCCGCCGACAGCGCCGCGAAGAACCCCGCCAGCCAGCCCCGGACGTCCGGCTCGATCTCCGCCTCCGCCCGCCCCGGCCGCTGGAAGTACGAGACGTAGAACTCCTCCGGCCCGCCCATCCCCGCGAACACCTCGCTCGGCCGCGGCCCGCCCGGCGGGGCGTACGGCACGCTCAGCAGCCCCACCGCCCGGAACACCTCCGGGTGCAGCAGCGCCGACGCCGCCGCGATGTTCGACCCCCAGTCGTGCCCGACCACCACCGCCGTCTCCTCGCCCAGCGCCCGCACCAGCGCCAGGTTGTCCGCCACCAGCTCCCGCATCCGGTACGCCGCCGGATCCGCCGGCCGGGACGAACGCCCGTACCCGCGCACGTCCAGCGCCACCGCCCGGTACCCGGCCCCGGCCAGCGCGGGCAACTGGTGCCGCCACGAGTACCAGGACTCCGGGAACCCGTGCACCAGCAGCACCAGCGGCCCGTCCCCCTGCTCCACCGCGTGCAGGCGCCCGGCGGGCCCGGCGACGGTCCGGTGCGTGGCCGCAACCGGCGCACCGGGACGGCGAGTTGACTGCGAAGCGGACATGGCGAATCCTCCAACGAGCGGAACGGCGGCGAGAACACGTCGATCATGCGCCGCCCCCGCCCGCCGGGGCGACTACCCTTGCCGAACTGGCAACACCGCAGCTGGGAGGAGTGGCCGCAATGACCGGAACCACCGGACCGAACGGGCCCGCCGGACTCGACGGACCTGGCGGACCTGGCGGACCTGACGGGCCCGACGGGCTCGGTGGATCGCACAATCCGGGCGGGGCGGGCGCACCCGGCGGGACGGACCCCTCCGGCGGGCCGGACGGGCAGCAGGACGTGGACCGTCTGCTGGCCACCATGGGCCCGCGGCTGCGGGCCGCCCGCGCCCGGGACGGCCGCAGCCTCGGCGAGGTCTGCCGGGCCACCGGCCTCGCCCCCAGCACGCTCTCCCGGATGGAGAACGGCCGCCGCAAACCGACCCTCGAAGCCCTGCTGCTGCTCGCCCGGGAGTACCGCGTCCCGCTCGACGAACTCGCCGGCACCGCCCCCGCCCGCCC
>NZ_JOGH01000077.1:0-32570 GCF_000721345.1 Kitasatospora sp. NRRL B-11411
GGTCAGCGGGGGTCGGCGGGCGGGTGCGCGGGGCGGGGGACACTCCCAGGGGGTGTCAGCGGCGACGGGTGGTGCGGGTCGGGACGGCGAGGCGGACGGGGCGCTCGGCGGGGGCGGCGAGCAGGTCGTTCAGCTGGTCGGTGACGGTGGTGCGCAGTTCGTCGTCGTCGGTGAACTCGTGGTCCTGGAACAGCGAGTGGCCGGTCCACATCAGGTTGGCGCAGACCTGGGCCGGAACCTGGCCGGTCTGGGCGCCGAGGCCGACCAGGGCGACGGAGGCGATGCTGCCGGGGGTGGCGGCGTTCTGCCGGTGGACGGCCTGGAAGGCGGCGGCGCAGGCGAGGGCGACGTTCAGGGTCTGGCTGACGTCCTGGTGGGAGGTGCGCATGGTGGGGGTGGAGATCAGGAAGCGGGGCACGGCCGCACCGGAGGGCACGCAGACGGCACTGCCGACCTTCAGCTCGCCGCCGTGGCCGTCGCGGATGGCGCGCTGGACGCGCAGCTGGATGCCCGCGCCGAGGTGGCGCTTGACGACGGCGTCGAGGCCGCCGTTCATCAGGCCGCGGGAGTTGGTGGGCGTCACCCAGGCGTCGACGTCCACGTCCAGGATCGAGCCGGTGCGGACCTCCACGCCCGGGGTGCCGGCGAACGCGGTGCGCCAGGCGGCCACCACGTCGGTGTTGAGGTCGGTCAGCACCACGCGCAGCGGCTTGGGGGCGTGCTTGACGGTCATGCGGGCGAACTCCGTTCGGCCGGGGGCTCGTTGTCGGTTCCGACGCTACCGGTGGGCACTGACAGGGCCGGACCTGCGGTCTGTCGGCGGCGTGCCCTAGCGTGATCTTCGATCGCACCCCCTCCCGTGCCCCCTCTCGCGCCCTCTTTCGCGTCCCCTCCCGGTTGGAGTCCGCCATGACCGAGCCCACCCCGCCCACCCCGTCCGCCGCTTCCGCCGCTTCCGCCGACGACCCGCTGGCGCTCGCCGAGTTGTTCAAGGGCGGCGGCGAGGACTGGTTCCCGGTGCTGAAGCGGTCGATCGAGCTGCACCGGGACGCGGCGTCGTTCATCGGGCCGAACCGGCCCCAGGACGTGGTGCCGGTACGGGAGTTGACGTTCCAGGCGCTGAAGCCGAACCCGCCCGGCAAGTGGAAGGTGGTGGTGTTCGGGCAGAACCCGTACCCGCGGCCGGAGAGCGCGACCGGCATCGCCATGTTCGACAACACCTTCCAGGACTGGAAGGACAGCCAGTTCGGCCGGGTGGTGAGCATCCGCTGCATCATCAAGGCGGCGGCGATGTGGAAGTACGGCATCCCGAAGAAGACCCCGATCGCCGACCTGCGGGCGCTGCTGGCGCAGCAGGGCACCGTGCAGCCGCCGGAGTGGTTCCAGGCGATGCTGACCCAGGGCGTGCTGCTGCTGAACGCGGCGCTGACGGCGAGCAGTGACGGTTCGACCTCCCCCTCGGTGCACACCAAGTTCTGGAAGCCGGTCGCGGAGAAGATCGTGGAGGAGATCCTGCGGGCCAAGCAGGAGGGCCCGGAGGAGGACCGCGGGGTGGTGTTCGCCTGGTGGGGGACGCACGCGCGGGCGCTGAAGCAGTCGGTGGAGTGGATCGCCCGGCGCTACCCGGACGTCCAGGTGCGGCACATCGACCACCCGAACCCGGCGGCGCAGGGCGACGTCTTCTGCGACGGCGAGCACTTCGCGCAGGTGAACGCGGCCCTGGAGGGCCTGGGCGCGGACCCGGTGGACTGGCTGCCGAGCGCCGGCTGGCAGGCCGCGGCCGCCGCCGAGGGGCGTGCCGACGCGGGCACCGCCTCCCGGATGGAGGCGTTCATCGCCTCCACCATGGAGCTGCACCAGCTGTACCTGGAGCGGCTCGCCTCGGTGAAGGACGAGGGCCTCGAACTGCCCGCCGTCACGGGCGTGTTCGACCTGGAGCGGCTGGGCTTCCGGGAGGCGGTGGAGCCGGTCGCGGCCCTGCTGCGCGGCCTGGAGCGGCACGTCGGCTCGGCGCACGAGTTCGGCAAGCGGCACGCGGACGCCGCGGCGGGCGCCACGGGCGGGGCGCTGGACGCGGAGGCGGTCGCGGCGCTGCACCTGTACACCTGCGAGTCGGCGTTCTACCGGGAGCTGAACGCGGCGCTGCGCCACCCGGACCGGTCCCGGCTGGCCCCGTACCTGCCCTACCTGCGGCTGCTGTTCGACGCGGTGGGCCGGCTGCCGGTGCGCCCGGAGCCGCTGTGGCGGGGCGTGGCGCTGGACCTGCGGGCGCAGTACCCGCTGGGGCGGACGGTGACCTGGTGGGGCGTGTCCTCGTGCACCTCGCGCCCGGCGGTGGCCCGCTCGTTCCTGGGCAGCCGGGGCAAGCGCACCCTGTTCGAGGTGCGGCCGGCCCGGGCGGTGGGGATCCGGCAGTTCTCGGCGTTCACCGAGGAGGAGGAGTACATCCTGCTGCCCGGCACCCAGTTGACCGTCACGGACGTGGTCGCGGAGCGCGGCGGGCTGTGCACGGTGACGCTCACCGAGTCGGCGGAGCCGCCGCTGGTCTCCTGAGCGGCGCGCCGACCGCTCAGCAGTGGCAGGAGACGTCGAGCACCACGGTGTCCGGGTCGAGCGCGTCCAGGTAGGCGTTGGCGTCGGCCAGGTAGTCGGGGTCGTCGTGCTTGTCGGTCCAGCTGCCGTCCAACCGCAGCAGGGCGTACCCGGGGACCGCGTTGGCGCGGGCCAGTGCGATGTTCCCGGCCCGGTCGTCGGTGAACCGGAAGGGCCAGTGGGACGGGTGGGGGCCGCCGGCCGTCCAGGCGTCGTGGTGCTCGGCGGCGAGGCGCTCGTGGGTGGCGCGCAGGGCCTCGAAGTCGAGCAGGCCGCGCGGGCCGCCGTCGCAGCGGTCGGGCAGGCCGAGCAGCGGGTCGCGGTCCTCGGGGACGTCGCCGTAGTCCTCGTGCCTGGCCAGCAGCGGGTTCCCGGCGGCGTCCGGCCGGTGCAGCAGGCGCGGTCCTCCCAGGCGCAGACCCAGGCCGTCCCACTTGCCGCGCGGGTTGTAGGTGGCGAGGAAGTAGCCGCGGCCGGCCTCGTCGACGTAGAGGTGGCCGTCGTCGCCGGGGCGCCTGCCCGTCCGGGTGTTCATCGCGTGGGCGACCTCGGCCCAGCTGACGTCGTCCCGGTCCGGGATGACGCCGCGTTCCCGGTTCGCCCGCACCCAGTGCTCGCTGTTCGGGTCCTCCGGCTGGTAGTCCCGGTACTCGGGCACCTCCGACTCGCTGAAGTAGGGCCGGAGGGCGGCGACCGCGGCCTCGCGGTACTGTGCGGGCGGCGTCGGGGGCAGGACGACGAGCACGTCGTACGTCGACATCGGGTGTTCCTCTTCGTTCGTCGGCGGAACACATCGTGGCGGACGGGGGCGCGCCGTCGCACCCGGGTTTCCGGGCCGGCTCCCCGCGCCGGACGGGGGTGCGCCCCTCGTGACGGCGTACGCCCCTTGCCGTGGCCCCGGTCCGCCGGGGGATCTTCCCTGACGGGGGTTGGTTTGATTGACTTCCCGTCATGACCTCCCGCGTGTTCGAGTCCGTGCCGCCCGATCCGATCGCCTACCTGGACCGGCTGGCCGTCTCCGAACTCGGCCGGGAGTACAAGTCGGTGATGCTGGCGGCGCTGGCGGTGGAGCCCGGGCAGACGCTGGTCGACCTGGGGTGCGGGCCCGGCGCCGACCTGCCCGCGCTGGCCGCGGCCACCGGCCCGGAGGGCACCGTGCTGGGCGTGGACCACGACCGGGAGGCCGTGGACGCCGCCGCCGAGCGGACGGCCCACCTGCTGCAGGTCGACGTCCGGCTGGGCGACCTGCACGAACTGCCGCTGGCGGACGGGAGTTGCGACCGGGCCCGGACGGACCGGGTGCTGCAGCACGTGGCCGATCCGGCGCTGGCGCTGCGCGAGGCCCGCCGGGTGCTGCGGCCGGGCGGGCTGCTGGTGCTGGGCGAGCCGGACTGGGGCACCCTGACCGTCGACCACCCGGACGCCGCGCTGACCGCCGCGTACACCCGGTACGTCACCGACCAGGCGGTGCGCAACGCCCGGATCGGCAGCCAACTCCCGCGCCTGGCGGCCGAGTCCGGGCTGGACGTGCTGGACGTCCACCCGCTCACCCCGGTCTTCCGCGAGGTCGGCGCCGCCGACCGCGTCCTGGGCCTGCAACGCGTCACCCGCCGCGCGGTGGCCGCGGGCTACTTCTCCCCCGACGACGCCGACCGCTGGCTCACCCACCTGGCCACCGGCACCTTCCTGGCCACCGTCACCTTCCACGTGGTCACGGCCCGCGCCTGAACGGTCCGGGGCCGGTGCTCTCAGGGTTGGGCCCTGAAAGCGGTCCGGAGCAGGTCGGTGAAGAGGGCGATCGGGTCGGCCCAGCCGCTGGCGGGGTCGGTCCAGTCGGCGGTGGTGTTGGCGGTGAGCAGGCGGGTGCCGTCGGCGGTGGCGAAGGTGTACGTCCAGGAGCCGAAGATGGCGCCGCCCATGCCCCAGTAGGTGCCGCCGCCGGGTGGGGCGAGCGAGCAGATGCCGAGGCCGTAGGCGGTGTCCGGGATCCAGTCGCGGGTGGCGGTGGTGGTGAGCAACTCCCGCTGCTGGGTGGGCCGGAGGAGGCGGCCGGAGAGCAGCGCGGCGAGGAAGCGGTTGAGGTCGGGGGCGGTGGAGACCATCCCGCCCGCGGCCCAGAACGGGGCCGGGTCGAGTTCGGTGGCGTCCAGCACCGGGGCGTCCGGCCCGGTGCGGAACAGCTTGGTCCAGTGCCGGGCGTGCGGCGCGGGGAGGCCGTGCTCGTCGGCGCCCGGCAGGTGGGTGCCGGTCAGGCCGAGCGGGCGGCAGATCCGCCGCTGGATCTCGGCGGCCAGCGGCTGCCCGGTGGCCTGTTCGACGAGCAGCCCCGCCAGCACGTAGTTGGTGTTCGAGTACGCCCAGCCGGCGCCCGGGGCGAACCGGGGCGGGTGGGCGGCCGCGATCCGCAGCAGCGTCTCGGGCCGGTGGGTGGGGTGGCTGTTCAGCTCCTCCGGGTGGTCGGTGTAGTTGGGCAGCCCGCTGGTGTGGTCGAGCAGCCTCCGGACCGTCACGTCTCGGGGCAACTCGCAGGCGGTGGTCGGCAGTTGGTCGACCACCGGGGCGTCCAGGGTGATCCGGCCCTCGGCGGCGAGTTGCAGGACGACGGTGGCGACGAAGGTCTTGGTGATGCTGCCGATCCGGAACCTGTCGTCCCGGCTGCGCTCCTGCCCTCCGACGGCGGCCCCGGCGTGCCAGGTCCGGTCACCGTCGTGGACCTCGACCAGGATGCCGGGGACGCCGCCCCGGGTGACGGCCCGTTCGAGGAGTTCCCGGACGGCGGCGTCGTTGCTGTCGCTGTCGCTGTTGCTGTCGCTGTTGCTGTTGCTGTTGCTGTTGCCGTGCATGTCGGTTGCCCCCTGACTCGACTGCGTTTGTTTACTGATTGATCGTCAATTCTATTGTTCTGGCGATGAGTTGTTCGCGGTCGATGCCGGAGAGCGCGAGGGCGCGGGGCACCGTGCCGACCTCGGCGCGCAGGATGCCGAGCAGCAGGTGAGCGGCGGACTGGTCCTTCTTGCGGGCGGTGGCGAAGCTCCGCTCGAGGGCGAGCTTGGTGGAGGCGCCCAGCCGGGACGCTTCGACCCCCGGGGTGGGGCGGGGCAGCCGGTGGGCCTCCGGGGAGACGCCGACCGCGTGCAGGCTGTGCGCGAACTCCCGGTCCAGCGCGGCCCGCACGCCGCCGCGGTCGAGCCCGGCCTCGGCCAGCAGGCGGCGGACGGCGGCCGCGGCGTCGGGGTGGGTGGCCGCGGCGTCGGGAGCCGGATCGGCGGCGAGGGCGAGCAGCAGGTGGTGGGCGTCGGTGGTGGGCGATCCGTCCTGCCGGGCCTCGTCGGCCGCCCGGAGCAGCAACGCGTGCAGGTACCGGTCGAACGCGCTCATTCGCCTCGCCTCCTCAGCGTGACCCCGCCCGCGATCAGCCGCTTGGCGTGCTTCTTGTGGACGGCCTGCCGGGTGACGCCGAGCGCCTCGGAGACCTGCGGCCAGCTCCAGCCGGCCCGCATGGCCTGTTCGACGGCGGCGTCCTCGAGCCGGTCGGCGAGCCGCCGCAGCGCGGCGACGGCGGCCAGGCTGTCGGCCGGGTCCGGCGGGAGGGGCGGGGTGTCTTCCAGCGACATGCAAGCAACTTAGGTTGACTACCCAGCCGTAGTCAACCCAAGTTGCTCCCTGGTGGTCATGGCGGGACGGACGGTCTCGGACCGGAAGCGCACCGTAAACGACGAATCGGCGCGGGACGAGGAGCGGGCATGGACGGCGTCCTGGGCCGCGCCCCGCGGATCGCCCGCCACCTCGGCCCGCCGGTCCCGACGCGTCACTCCCCCGGTCGGGCCCGCCTCTCGTACCGGGTGCGGGCCAACCGGTGGGCGGTGCACAGGAGTTGGCGGACGTCTTCGGCGGTGCGCCCGGCCGGGTTCACCACGGCCAGCCAGCCGGCGGCGGCGTAAACGGGGTGGGCGATCACGGTGTCGTCGCTGTCGTCGGCACCGACGGCACCGACGGCACCGACGGTACCGTCGGCTCCAGCGGCTCCGGCGGCTCCGGCGGTGTCGTCGGCTCCGGGGGCCGGGGTGTGGCCGGTCCGGTGGGCGAGTTCTTCCTTGCCGGCGGCGATGTTGACCCGGTAGGCGCCCGGCCGGTCCAGGCGGGAGGTGGTGTCGCCGGGGTAGTCCTTGGTGACGACCGTTGCGAAGGGCTGGCCGGTCTTCGGGAGGGTGCCGTCGGGCGCGTAGTAGAAGAAGGCGTCGCCCCAGCTGATCTCCGGGGTGCCGTCGCCGGGGGCGGGACGCAGGGTCAGGACGCCGTCGAGGCCGGCCGTGAAGTCGATGATCTCGTCCATGGTCATGTGCTCTAGCGTGGCATTCACGTGCTTGTGGAGACTTCGGCGGTCGAAAGGCGGGAATCCGGGTGCAAAGTCTCAACTCGGGGGTGCTGCGGACGGTGGACGTGGCGCGGCGCGCCGGGTGCTCGGTGCAGCAGGTCCGCAACCTGGAGCGGGACGGGGTGCTGCCGCCGGCCGACCGCACTCCGGCCGGGTACCGGGTCCACACCGAGGTGCACCTGCACTCCGCGCTGGCCTACCGGTCGCTGGCGGTGGGCGCGGGTCCGGCCGAGGCCAGGCGGATCGTCCGGGCCTTCCACCGGCCGCCCCGGGCGGAGGCGCTGGCGCTGCTGGACGCGGCGCACGCCCGGCTGGACGCCGAGCGGGCCCGGCTGCGGCTGGCCCGGGAAGCGGCGGGGGCGATCGCCGAGGAGCCGATCGGCGAGGTGCGCGCCTCGGACGCGATGGGCGTCTCCGAGCTGGCCGCCGCCCTGGGCGTGCGCCCCTCCGCGCTGCGGCACTGGGACGCGGAGGGCCTGGTCGTCCCCGACCGCGACCCGGTCCGGGGCACTCGGCGCTACACCCCGGCCCAGGTCCGCGACGCCCGGATCGTCCACCAACTGCGCCTGGCCGGGCACCGGATCGGGCCACTGCGCGCCCTGCTGCCCGAACTGCGCGGCGCCCGCGGCCCGGTGGAGGTCACGGCGGCGCTGGCGGCCCGGGACGCGGGCCTGACCGCCCGCTCACTGGCCCTGCTGGAGGGGACCGCCGCGCTCGGCGCACTGCTGGCCTGCGCCCGGGCCGGGGACTGAGCCGGGCCGGTCAGCTACGGCAAGAGACCGCGAGGATCACGGCGTCCGAGTCGAGGGCGTCCAGCCGGGCGGGGGTGCACCCGGGTTTCGCGCGGGCCGGACCCGGCGGGGCGGGGCGGGGCGGGGCGTCAGGGGCCGTCGGCGGCTTCGATCTGCCGGATCAGGCGTTTGAGCTGGGCGACCTCCTCGCGCAGGGCGTGGTCGCCGGCCGGGGTGAGGGTGATCCAGGTGCGGGGGCGGCGGCCCTCGTAGCCCTTCTCGATGGCGACCAGGCCGGCCTTCTCCAGGACGGTGAGGTGCTGGCCGAGGTTTCCGGCGGTCAGGTCGAGGGCGGTGCGCAGGAAGCCGAACTCGGCGCGGCGGGCCTGGTGGGCGACGGTGAGGATGCCGAGGCGGACGCGCTGGTGGACGGTGTCGTCCAGGGCCTTGGCGGGGTGCTGCTCGACGTCGTCGGTGCCCTCAGGGATCTCGGGGCTCTCGGTGGGGGTCTCCGCGGAGCTCACTCGGCGGCCTGCGGGCGGGCGCGGCGGGTGGCGAGGCCGAACAGCAGGGCGCCGGTGAGCAGGTACAGGGCGGGGATGCCGTGCCGGGTGACGGCGGACCAGGGCCCGGCGCCGTTGCCCCACCAGCCGGAGGTGACGGGGGCGAGTTCGACCAGCAGGTAGCCGAGGGCGAACAGGGCCAGCGCCCGGCCGCGTTCGATCCGGGCCAGGACGAGCAGCGGCACGCCGATCGCGGCGGCCCCGCCGAGGAACTGCTGGAGCAGCAGGGTGCCGCGCGCGTTCGCGGCCAGGTGCAGGCCCCAGAAGTCGAGGTCGGCGCCGGGGGCGGGCTGGGAGGCGCCCCACCAGGTGGTGACGGCGAGGGCGACGACGGCCGCGGCCCCGACCAGCACGTACGGGCGCACGGGGGTGCCGACGCCGCGGCGGCGGGAGCGGCGCAGGTAGCAGAGGGCGGTGACGGCGTACGCGGCGAGCAGGCCGACCGTCCAGTAGGCGGGCGCGCCCTGGTGGGTGAGCGTGCAGGTGTCTCCGGGGCCGGCCGGGCCGCCGGGGCAGGGGACGGCCTCCTGGCGGTAGGTGAGCCGGCCGACCAGGACCCCGCCCAGGCTGACCAGGCCGAACAGCAGCAGCGGGATCCACGCGTCGCGCTGGACCGCCCGCACCTTCCTGGTCAACTCGCCGAGGCCGGACAGGACTTCACGGGGGGTGCCGGGCAGCGGCACCGAGGCTTCTGTCATGCAGTCAGCTTTGCATCACAGAGCAGTTGCCACAAGAGAGCGAACGGGGCCGGAGACGCGGAAGGGGCGGGTGCCGGTGGCACCCGCCCCTTCGGACCTCGCTGACCTGCGGGTTCTCCCGGCGCTCCGTCAGGCCCGGCCGAGGGCGCGGTCGACGGCGATCTCGATCACCACCCGCCCGGGGTTCTCCCGGGGCTGCCGGTAGCGCTCGGCGTAGCGGCGCTCGGCGTCGGCGACGGACTCCGCGGCCCGCCGGATCACGGCCCGGCCCTCCAGGGTGGCCCAGCGGGCCCGGTCGACCTGGCAGAGCGCGACCCGCTGCCCGGCCTCGCCGGCCGCGAGCACGTTGCGGACCTTGCGGCTCCCCCCGTCGCTGATCACCCGCGCGATGCCGGTGACCGGGTCGAAGGTCGCCCCGACCGGGACGACGTGCGGGGTGCCGTCGGGGCGCAGCGTGGTGAGGGTGCACAGCTGGTACTCGCGCCAGAAGGCGAGGTAGGCCGGGTCGAGGTTGCGGATGTCGTGTGCCATGGTCCGCATGCTAGAACTCGCGAGGATTCTCGCCCACTTCGGACGCCCCGTGGACGAACTCGGCCCGTCCGCGCCGTGCACGCGGCTCTCCGCGGCGCAGAGGTTGAGCGCCTGCTGCCTCCGTGCTGGGCGGGGCGGGGCGGCGATTACCCTTTGGGCTGTGGCCGAGTCCCCTCCTTCTGCGGCCCGGGGCCGGTGGCGACCCGGTGCCGGGATCCTCGTGCGCGCGGGGCGTCGCACGCTCGTGGAGTCGCTGTACCTGCTGACCGCTCCGGTGACCGCCCTGGTCGGTGTGCTCCTGGTGTTCGTCGGCAGGGCGCGGTGGTCCGCCGGCCTGGAGCGGTGGCGCATCGCCAAGCTGCGCGCCCTGACCGCCGGCACCGACGCACCCGGGCAGGGGGCCACCGCCGCCTCGTTCGCCCCGCGCGCGCCGGGGCTGTGGCTCGATGCGGGGCACGCCGTGGCGGTGCTCCCGGTCGTCCTGATCACTTCGGTCGTGACGGCGCTGTGGTGGTTCGTCGGCGCAGCCAGCCTCACCTCGCCGCTGCGCGTCCGGCTCGACCCCGGTCCGCAGCACCCCATGACCCTGGTCGTGGGTGCCCGCACCAGCATGAGCATCCAGCTCGGGTCGCCGAACCTGCATGCCGCCTTCGCTCTCACGCTCGGCCTGCTGGTGCTGCTGACCTTGCCGCTGGTGACCCGGGTGTGCGTCGCGGCCCAGGCCGGACTGGGGCGGGTGCTGCTGTGGGACGAGTCCGCGATGCTGGGCAGGATCAGAGGGCTGGAGCAGGAGCGGGACACCGCCCGGGCCCAGACCGCTGCCGCGGTGACCGCCGAGGCTGCCGCGCTGCGCCGGCTCGAACGCGACATCCACGACGGGCCGCAGCAGCGGCTGGTCCGCCTGGCGATGGAACTGGGCCGCGCGCAGCACAACCTCGACAGGAGGCCCGCGGCGGTCCGGGAGGCGCTCGCCGACGCCATCGTTCAGACCCAGGAGGCGCTGGACGAGCTGCGGGCCCTGTCCCGTGGCATCGCCCCGCCGATCCTCGTCGACCGCGGCCTGCGCGAGGCGCTCGCCGCCCTGGCCTCCCGCTCCCCCGTCCCGACCGAACTCGACGCCCCGACCGAACTCGACGCCCCGGCCGGCCCGGCCCTCCGGCTGGATCCCGCTGTCGAGACGGCCGCGTACTTCGTGGTCTCCGAGGCGCTGACCAACGTGGCGAAGCACAGCGGCGCCGGCCGGTGCGCGATCGGCCTGCGCCACGAGGCGGGAGCCTTGCGCGTCTGGGTCAGCGACGACGGGGTGGGCGGCGCGGCCCTGGGCAAAGGGCACGGCTTGCAGGGGCTGGAGGACCGGCTGCACGCTGTCGGCGGCCGACTGCGCATCACCAGTCCGGGCGGCGGCCCGACGACGATCACCGGGGAGATACCGTGCCGTTGAGGGTAGTGGTGGCGGACGACGCCGTGCTGTTGCGCGAGGGCCTGGTCCGACTGCTCGCCGAGGAGGGCCACGAGGTGCTGGCGGCGGTCGGTGACGGCCCGGCCCTGGTCGAGGCGGTGCTCAGGCACCGCCCGGATGTGTCGGTCGTCGACGTGCGGATGCCGCCGACTCACACCGACGAGGGCCTGCGCGCAGCGATCACCGCCCGCGCGCAACTGCCCGGCACCCCGGTGCTGGTGCTCAGCCAGTACGTGGAGACCGGCTACGCCGCCGAGTTGGTCGCGGACGGCGCCGGGGCGGTCGGCTACCTGCTGAAGGACCGGGTCGCGCGGGTCGCGGAGTTCCTGGACGCCCTGGTCAGGGTCGCCGACGGCGGTGTGGTGCTCGACCCCCAGATCATTGCCCAACTGCTGACCGGCCAGCGCCGGGAGGGCGCTCTGGGGGCGCTGACCGCGCGGGAACGGGAGCTGCTCGCCCTGATGGCCGAGGGCCACTCCAACACGGAGATCGCCCGGCGGATGGTGCTGTCGGCCAGCGCGGTGGAGAAGCACATCGGCAGCATCTTCGCCAAACTCGGCCTGCCACCCGATGACACTCAGCACCGCCGAGTGCTCGCCGTCCTCGCCCACCTCAGGGCCTGACGGCGGCGCAGCCGCGCCGCGGGCCGCGCCCGCTCCGGACGGCGGGGTGCGGCCCGCACCCTGGGGCCAGCCACACCCCAACTGTCCGGCGTACCCCGGTGACCTGGCGGTTCCCCCGCGACCACAGTGGTCGGCATGACGACACCAGCACAACCATCACAGTTCCCGGGCGGGCGAGAGCGGGCCCGGACGGGCTCGGGCGGGCCAGAGCGGGCCCGGACGGACTCGGGCGGACGAGAGCGGGCCCGGACGGACTCGAGGGCGCGAGAGCGGGCCCGGACGGGCTCGGGGGCCGGGGCGCCGCGCAGGCGTGACGCCGGGCTCCTGGCCGCGGCCGTTCTCCTGGCCGCCGCGTTCTTCCTCGCCCCGCACCTGCTGGTCCCCGGCGGGTCCGGCGACTTCCCGCACGAGTTCCTCGCCTACTGGTCCTCCGGCCGCCGGGCCTTCCCTCCCGGCCTCCAGCACCTCGTCGACCGGCAGTTCCATGACCACCTGGTGCGGGTGCTGCTCGCCGTTCCGCTGCTCGCGGTGCTGGTCGCGCTGGCCGTGCGGCTCCGGCGGTTCCGGCTGTTGTTCGGGGCGCTCGCGCTCGTCGCGGCGGCGCTGTCGGTCGAGAACGTCCAGGGGGCAGTGTCGCCCTTCGGCACGCTGCTGCCGCTGCTGGCGTCCGGCCTCGCCAAGCCGGACCGGGTCGCCCTGTTGGCACAGGTCCGCGATCAGCTCGGCCACGACCCGGTGTCGCCCGCCCTGCGCGTGATGCTGGACGAGTACGTCCGGTGGCACATGGTCAAGGCCGTGCTCTGCGGTCTGCTGGCAAGCGTCCTCCTCGGTCTGTCAGTGGCGGTGTGGCGCCGCCGGCACCGGTGGTACTGCCTGCTCACGGCCCTGCTGGCGGCGGCAGCGCTGGTCGTCGTGGCGGCCAACGTGACGACCGTGGCCGACCCCGACCCGGGTCTCCTGTCGCTCCTCCAGGGCGATTGGTGACGTTCGCCGGCGCGGCCGCGGGCTCCGCCGCACCGTCCCCGGCTTTCGGTACACGGTCCGGTGCGGCCGGGGGCGGACCCGGGCGCGGTGGCGGTGGGGCGGAGCGGTAGCGTCGCCGCTGGTGGGGGCGGTCCCCGCCGTGGTCGGAGGGGAGTTGCGGGTGTCGGCGGTCGGGACGTGGGCGGAGGGTCCGGAGGCGGCGGGTCCGGAGGCGGTGGGCGCAGGCGCGCAAGGGCATTGGCCGGCACGGGAGTTCGCGGTGGACGGGTTCGCGGGGGACGCCTCGGCGGTGCCGGCCCGGCCTTCGGTGGCGCTGCTGGAGCTGGAGGGCCTGGCGCTCGCGGACGGTCCGAAGCGGCGCGGCAAGCTGCTGCGCGAGCGGGTGCCGCTGGAGTCGCACGTGCGGCTGGTGCCGTCGGCGTCCCGTCCGGAGGTGGTGGCGGCGGTGGAGTCGGCGAACGTGGGCCGGCTGCCGCACCTGGTGCCGCTACGGGTGGGCCGGATGGCGGCGTCGCCGTTCGCGTTCCTGCGCGGTTCGGCGGGCCTGATGGCGCACGACCTGGCGACCACGCCGGTCAGCGGTGTCGCCGCGCAGCTGTGCGGCGACGCGCACGCCGCCAACTTCGGCCTGTACGGGGACGCCCGGGGCCGGCTGGCGCTGGACCTGAACGACTTCGACGAGACGGTGTCCGGCCCGTGGGAGTGGGACCTCAAGCGCCTGGCGGCCAGCCTGGTGCTGGCCGGCCGGCAGGCCGGCGCGGGTGAACTCGCCTGCCGGCAGGCGGCGTTCGACGCGGTGGCGACGTACCGGCGGACGGTGCGGCAGCTGGCGAAGCTCCCGGCGCTGGACGCCTGGAACGCCTGGGACGCCATCGCCGACCACCAGTTGGTGGAGTTCGCGGGCGCGCACGAGTTGAGCGACCTGCTGGCGGCGGTCTCGGCGAAGGCGCTGCGCAACACCGGGGCGAAGTTCGCGTCGCGCTCCACCGTCCGCACCGAGGACGGGGGTTGGCGGTTCGTCGCGGCGCCGCCGATCCTCAGCGAGGTGACGGACCGTCAGGCCGAGCTGGTGGCCGGGTCGTTGGCGTCCTACCGGCACACCGTTCCGGCGGAGCTGCACCCGCTGCTGGCCCGGTTCCGGGTGCAGGACGTGGCGTTCCGGGTGGTGGGCACCGGCAGCGTCGGCACCCGCTCGTACGTGGTGCTGCTGACCGACCGCAAGGGCGGGCCGCTGGTGCTGCAGGTGAAGGAGGCCCGGGCCTCGGTGCTGCTGCCGCACCTGGTGCGGGCCGGGTTCCCGGTGCCGCCGGAGGGCGAGCACGAGGGGCGCCGGGTGGTGCTCGGGCAGAAGCGGATGCAGGTGGTGTCCGACCCGCTGATGGGCTGGACCAGTGTCGCCGGACTCCCTTACCAGGTGCGGCAGTTCCGCAACCGCAAGGGCAGCGTCGACCCGGCCGCGCTGACGCCTTCCCAGCTCGACGACTACGGCCGGCTGACCGGCGCCCTGCTGGCCCGCGCCCACGCCCACACCGCGGACGCCGCGCTGATCGCCGGCTACTGCGGCAAGGACGAGCGCCTCGATGAGGCCGTCTCCCGGTTCGCGGTCGCCTACGCCGACCAGTCGGAGGCTGATCACGCGGCGCTGGTCGCCGCGATCCGGGCCGGACGCCTCGCCGCGGAGCCGGCGCCGGGCGTCTGAACGCGGCGGGGCGCGGCGGGGCGGGGGCGGAGCGGAGGGGGCCGCGATCGCGCTGGTTGCGGTTCCGTCTCCATTCCGGTCCGGCCTCACGGCGGGTCGTCCGATCCTGACACATTGGCCCTCGAACTGAACCACTGTGACAGGAGATTGACGATGGTTTCGGAAGACGGAGCCGTGTCGGCCACCGCGGGGGCGGCCGAGGCGGAGAACGTCGAAGCGGAGAGCGTCGGGACGGGAACGGGCATGGCGGGGAGGGGAGTTGACGACGCGGTCGGCGGGAGCGGGCCGTCGTTCGAGAAGGCAACCGCACCGACCACACCGCCCGCGCCGCCCGCACCGACCGCGCCGGTGGGCCCGCCACCGCCGTCCGGGCTGCCGGGCACTCCCCCGCCACCGCCTGCCGCGCCGCCCGCCGCTCCGCCCGCCGCGCCGGGGATGCCGTCCGTCCCGCCGCTGGTGCCCGGTCAGCCGCCGTTGCCCGGCGGGGTGCCGTTGGCCCCGGTCGCGGCCGCTGCGGCCGCCGCGGCGGTGGCGCAGGAGCGGAAGCGCCGTCAGGTCCTGCTGGGTGTGGGCGGGGTGCTGCTGGTGGGTGCGGTGGTCGCGCTGGGGGTGGGCGTGTTCGGCGGTGACGGCGGTGGCGGTGTTCCGAGGCTGCCCGGTTCGGTGGAGGGGGTCGGGTTGCGGGCGAGTTCGGAGCGGAACGACTTCCCCAAGTGGGAGGAGACCAGCTCCGGCATGGTGGCGATGGGCGCCTCGGAGCCGCAGGCCGCCGCGTACGGTTCGGTGCCGGGGGACGATGCGGGCACCTCGTTCGGCGGGGACCGCAACGAGGCCCGGTGGACCGTCGTGCTGGCGAAGTCCAGTCCTGCCTTCGAGCGCAAGATGGTCTCGCTGATCGAGACGGGCTCCTCCGACGACCGGCCGCCGCGCCTGGTGAAGTCCTCGCTGCCCGGATCGCTGTACTGCGACTCCTACAAGGAGGACGCCTCCCCGGAGGACCGGGCCACCGACACCCTCACCTGCCTGTGGGCGGACGACCAGTACCTGATCGTGGTGGAGGGCGTGGGCGTCGAGGAGCAGCTGGTGCCCGCGGTCGTGGAGCGCATCCACCGCGGCAACGAGCACTGACCCCGCCGCTCCCCGCCGCGGCCCCGTCCCCGGGGTCTGTGGCGGGGAGCGTGGTCGCGCACAATGGGGTGATGCGCGTACGTGAGGTCCGGGTCGAGGAACTGCCGCTGCTCCAGGAGATCGAGCGGGCGGCCGGTCGCTGCTTCGACGAGGTCGGGATGGGGGAGATCGCCGCGGACGAGCCGTTCTCCGTCGAGGAGTTGGCGCCGTTCGTGCGGGCGGGGCTGGCTCTGGTGGCGGTGGACGGGACCGACCGGCCGGTCGCGTACCTGGTCGCGGAGCGGATCGACGGCGCGCTGCACGTCGAGCAGGTCTCGGTGCATCCCGCGCACGCCCGCCGGGGGGTGGGACGCGGCCTGTTGGAGCACCTGGCCGCGCTGGCCGTGGCGGAGGGCGTTCCGGCGCTGACCCTCACCACCTTCGCCGAGGTGCCGTGGAACGCCCCGTACTACGCCCGGTGCGGTTTCCGGCCGGTGCCCGAGGACGCGCTCGGGCCGGGACTGCGCGCGGTCCGGGCCCGCGAGGCGGCGCACGGGCTGGACCGGTGGCCGCGCCTGGTGATGCGCCGCGAGCTCTGACCGGTCCGTAAACCCCGAGCTCTGGCCGGCCCCGGCGCCGCACCGTGCGCGCGAAGGCGGCGGGGTCGCGTTCCGAACCGTCCGGTTCGGTCGGGTACCGTGGGGGCATGACACCCCCGTCCGGAGCCGACTCGACCCGCGACCGGATCGTCGCCGCGGCCACCGCCGAGTTCGCCCGGCACGGGATCGCGGGTGCCCGGGTGGAGCGGATCGCCAAGGCCGCCCGCACCAGCAAGGAGCGCCTGTACGCGTACTTCCGCAGCAAGGAGGAGCTCTACGCGACGGTCGCCGCAGTCGAGTTGACGGCCGTCGCCGAGGCCACCCGGCTCGACCCGACCGACCTGCCCGCGTACGCCGGGCGCCTGCACGACTACTTCTCCGCGCACCCGGACCGGCTGCGCCTGATGTCCTGGGGCCGCCTCGAACTGGCCCCCGGGGACGGGCCCGCGCCGGACGGCGACCCGGTCGGCGCGACCGTCCACCACAAGACCGAGCAGCTGCGCCTGGCCCAGCGCGCGGGCCACCTCGACCCGTCCTGGGACCCGCTGGACGTCCTGGTCCTGCTCAACCAGCTGGCGACGTCCTGGGCCGGGCAGTCCGAACTCCTCCCCGCCGACGAGGAGCAGCGCACCGCCTTCCTGGCCGCCCGCCGCGCCACCGTCGTCACCGCCGTCCAACGCCTCTTCCCGGCCTCCCCCGCCTCGCACCCCTCCCCGGCCTCGTCCGCCTCGCCCGCCCGGCGGACCCCGCAGGACTGAGCCCGGGGCCCGGCCCGGCGAAATCCCGTGGCCGGGGCGGCCGCCCGCGCGGCATGATCGCGGACATGTCCACCACCGACGCCACCCTGCTGCTCGCCCCGCGGATCAACGAGACCGGCCTCCAGCTGCGCACCGCCGCCGGGCGGCGCGGGCTGCGGGCGCACACGGCGGCGTCCTGGCGGGCCCCGCAGGGGCTGGCGGGAACGCGGGTGCACCTGTACGGCGGGCCGCTGTTCGCCGACGCGGTCGGGCGGGAGCTGGGGCTGGCCCCGCTGGAGCCGTCCGACGGCTGGCTGGCCGCGCTGCCGCGCGAACTGACGCTCCGCCGGGTCGAGTTGACGACGCTCGCCGAGGCGCGCCGACTTCCCGGCCCGGCCTTCGTGAAGGCGCCCGCGGACAAGCACTTCACCGCCCGGGTGTACCCGGACGGCAGCGCCCTGCCCGGGCCCGAACTGCTGGACGGCGCAACGCCGGTGCTGGTCAGCGAGGTGGTCCGGTTCGACACCGAGTTCCGCCTGTTCGTGCTGGACGGCACGGTGCGCGCCGCGTCCCGCTACGCCCGGGGCGGTGAACTCTCGTTCGCCGCACCGGAGTCGGACGCTCCGGAGTCGGACGGCCATAAGTCGGACGCCCCGGAGCTGCTGGCCTTCGCCGCCGACGTGCTGGCCGCCGCGACCGGTCCGGCCGCCCTGCCGAGCGCCGCCGTGGTCGACCTCGGCCGCACCCCGCACGGCTGGGCCGTGGTCGAGGCCAACGCGGCCTGGGCCAGCGGCGGTTACGCCTGCGACCCGGACGCCGTCCTGGACGTCGTCCTGCGCGCTGCCGGTCCCCTCCCCGAACTCCCGTCCACCGACCGCCCGTTCCTGCGCCCCCTGCCCGAGGTCGTCCGCTGAACTCCCGCCCGGGACCGCCCGGAACCGCCCGGAGTCGTCCGTGCCGCCCGGGCCGTCCGTGCCGCCCGGAGCCGTCCGGGGAAACTGCGGTGCGTCCGGCGGGTGGGATGGGTGAGGATGGCGGCCATGAGTACTTCTCACCTCACGCACATCGCCGAGCCGCCGGGTGTCGCACCGGGTACGGGTTACACCCAGGTGGTCATCGGGACGGGGCGGTTGGTTCAGGTTTCCGGGCAGGTGGCGTTCGACGAGCGGGGGGAGCTGGTCGGGGCGGGCGATCCGGAGGCGCAGGCCCGGCAGGTGTTCGAGAACCTGCGGCGCTGCCTGGCGGCGGCGGGGGCCGGGTTCTCGGACGTCGTGAAGTTCACCGTGTTCGTCACGGACGTGGCGTACCTGCCCGCGATCCGCAAGGTGCGGGACGAGCACGTGGACACGGCGCGGCCGCCGGCGAGTTCGGCGGTGCAGGTCGCGGCGCTGTTCCGGCCGGAGGTGCTGATCGAGATCGAGGCGCTGGCGGTCGTCGCGGGCTGAGTCGTCCCGGACGGTGGTGCGGGGCGCGGCCGTGGCTGCGGACCGCGCCAACGTCCGTGCTTCGAACGCCAGTTGGAGGGAGTCCACGTCCCGCCGGTGGCTGGTTTGCGTCCTACTCGCGGAGCGGTCGGCCGCATACGGTCGGGGGCGAGGGGTCGCCGGCCGGCGGCCTCCTCGGCCCGTGCAGGTCTCTCGCCAGGAGGACGGATGACCACCGACGCGACTCCCGAAGCCCCCGACGCGCCGCCGCTGGTGCCGCTGCACTGCCTGCTGCGGGCGGAGGCCGGGCCGCCCCGGCAGGCCGCGCTGCCGACCGGGACGCCGGTGTGGGTGCTGACCCGGCACGCGGACGTCCGACAGGCGCTCGCCCACCCGGACCTGGGGCGGGCCTCGCTGTACGCGCCGGACGCGCCGCCGACCGTGCTGACGCCGAACATCCTGGACGACCCGTCCTCGATCCTGAACAGCGACGGGCCGGAGCACCAGGCGATCCGCCGCACCGTCCAGCGCGCCTTCACGCCGCGGGCGATCGAGCGCTGGCGGCCCTGGGTGGACGGGGTGGTGCGGGAGCTGGTCGACGAGCTGGCCGCGTCGGGGTCGCCCGCCGAGGTGGTCGGGGCGCTCACCAAGCCGCTGCCGGTGCGGGTGATCAGCCGGCTGATGGAGCTGGAGGGCCTGGACACCGAGCGGCTCGGCTACTGGAGCGACCACGCGCTGTCCACGACGGCGTACAGCGCCGAGGAGATCCGGACGGCGATCGCGGAGTTCGGCGCGTTCGGGTACCGGCTGGTGCAGGAGCGGCGCAAGAACCCGGGCGAGGACCTGGTCAGTTCGCTGGTGCTGGCCGCCGACCGGACCGGCGGCATGACGGAGGAGCAGATCACCTCGCTCACCATCGGGCTGGTGATCGCCGGGCACGAGACCACCATGACCAGTTTCGGCAACGCCCTGGTCTACCTGCTCGACCCGGAACGAGCCGCACAGGCCGGGCAGCCGGAGTCCGCCGGGGCCTGGCAGCGGATCGGCGCGGACCCGGCCGCGGCCGCCGCCGCGACCGAGCAGATCCTGCGCACCGTCCCGCTCGGCGACCGCACCACCGCTCCCGGGCAGTTGCGCCGGGCGACGGCGGACCTGGAGATCGGCGGGGTGACCATCCCGGCGGGGGCGATCGTCGCCGCCGACACCACCGCGGCCAACGCCGACCCGCAGGTCTACCCGCCGGGCCCGCTCGACCTGTTCGCCCCGCTCGGCACCCCGTCGCTGACCTTCGGGGCCGGGCCGCACCACTGCCTGGGCGCCTGGCTGGCCCGGATGGAACTCGAACTGGGCCTGCACCACCTGGCCCGCGCCCTGCCGGAACTGCGGCTGGCCACCCCGGTCGACCGGATCGAGTGGCGCACCGGCCTGCTCACCCGCAGCCCGCTGCGCCTGGAGGTGGCCTGGTGAGCGACGCCCGGCAACTGGTCGTGACGGTCGACCGGGGCCGCTGCATCGGCAGCGGCCTGTGCGCCCGCACCGCCCCCACCGACCTCGCCCTCGGCCCGGACGGCCGCGCCGCCCCCGTCCGGCCCGCCTCCGCGGGCTCCGAGGAACTGACCGAGGCCGCCGAGATGTGCCCGGTCGAGGCGATCGCCGTCCGCGACGCCGCCACCGGGGACCTGGTCGCCCCGCTCTGGTGACCACCTCCGGCCGGGCCGTTCACCCGAAGACCCGGCGGACCTCCAGGACGGTGGCCGTCGCGACGACGGGTTGGCCCTCGTGCATGGTGATCCGCCGGCCGGGGCGCAGGTCGCGCCAGTAGGCGGGGGTGAGGGGCCCGAGGCGGACGGTGGCGCGTTCGCCGGGGCCCAGGGTGGCGGTGTGTTCCGCCCAGAGCCTGGCGATGGCGAGGTTCGGCCCGCCGTCGGGGGCGCGCAGGCCGATGTCCCACAGCGGGCGCATGACGCCCGCCCCGCCGAAGGGTGTCGTGCGCGGGCCCTCCCCGAGCGGCGGCAGGGCGAGTTCGGCGCGGATCACGAGGTCGTCGCGGGCCTCGCAGTACCGCCAGTGGCACCAGGCGGCACTGTGGGCGAGGTGGAGCTGCTGGGCGGCGGCCGCGAGCTCGGCCCAACGCTCCGGCGGGATCGGCGGGTTGGTGCCGGGCTCCTCCAGCAGCGTGAGGACGGTCTCCCACCCGTCGTGGGCCAGCAGGTCCCAGACGTCCAGGACGGTGGGGTCGTTCGGGTCGGCAGCGGCGCCGGGGGCGAGCAGCCCGGCGCCCTCCAGCAGTTCGAGGACGTCCATGCCCGCGATTGTGGCCCGGGGCCGGGCGGCGGGGGCCGGCGGGGTGCCGGACAGGGCCTAACCTGGGCGGATGACGTTGGGGATCGACCACGAGGGCAGGCCGTACCCGGAGGCGCTGGCCGCCGTGCTGGCGGAGCAGTTCGAGTACGGGGAGGACGGCGGGATCGACCTGGAGGCGTTCGGGGCGTTCCTGTCGGCCGGGGAGACCACGCGCTGGCTGCGGGCGTGGACGGGGAACCCGGAGGTGACGGGTGGGATGTTCCGGGTGTTCGCCATGGACGGCACCGGCGGGTACGCGGCGTTCTGGCTGGTCGAGCCGGGGGGCGAGCTGGTCGGGCAGCCGGTGGTGTTCCTGGGGTCGGAGGGCGAGACGGGGGTGGTGGCCCGGGACTTGGGCGAGTTCCTGTGGCTGCTCGCGGACGGTGTGGGCCCGGCCGAGGCGGTGGACGGGTCGCGGCGCGGCCCGCGGACGCTGCGCGAGCCGCGCCTGCGGGCGGCCGCCGAGCGGTTCGCCCCGGGGCGGGGCCGTCCGGCGCCGGAGCTGCTGGAGCTGGCACGGCGCCGGTACCCGGATTTCGAGGCCGTGGTGGAGGCGCTCTGCCCGCCTCACCCGGGGTGATGCCCGACCCCGCGTCCTCCCCGCCGAACAGCAGGTGGCGCCGGAGTCCTGACTGGGCGTCACTGCCGGTGCCGGTCCGGCGGATCGGCGTTCGATCAGGGCGGGTTCGGAGAGGACGGTGGCGGGGTGGGGGCGGTCGGGGCGATCACCGTCCGCGCCACCGCCACCAGGACCCCGGCCGCCCCGGTCCGGTGACCGGCCGGGTGCCGGGCGCCGGGCGCCGGGAGCCGGGCGCCGGTGTCCGCTTCAAACCGCTGCACAGGTCCTCAGGCGGACCCCGACTCCAGCTCCGGCCCCGGCCCCGGCCCCGGCCCCGGCTCCGGGGTGAGGGTCAGTTCGCCGACCCGTTCGCGGCCGCTGGTCTCGCCGGTGGGGCGGAAGCCAAGGCGCAGGTAGAAGCGTTCGGGGCCGTCTTCGCCGGGGTGCCAGGTGGTGGTCAGGCGGGTGCCGCCGCGGCGGCGGATCTCGGTGGCCACCGCCTCGACCGCGAAGCGGCCGTAGCCGCGGCCCTGTTCGCCGGCTGCGATGTTGAGCCGCCACAGGCCCGAGCGGATGTCGGTGCCGCTGCCGTCGCCCTTGAAGTCGATGTCGAAGAAGGCCATCAGGAAGCCGACCGGCCGCTCGCCGTCCAGGATCAGCCGGGGCCAGGCCACTCCGGGGTGGACGTACGCCTCGGCGAGGGACTTGACCACCGGGTCCACCAGGTGGGCCTGGTCCGGGCGGACCTCGATGCCGAGTGCGGTGTCGAGGTTGGCGGTGGTGACCGCTTCCAGCCGGAGTGTGCTTGTCATACCGAAACCGTAATCGGCGGATCAACCGGTTTACCGTGCCCCCGGCTGCCTGGGCGGTGACGGGCCTGACGGGTCACCAGGCGTACGCCTCGGGGGCGGGCTTGGCGCCGTTGGGGCCGGGGGCCGGGAAGATCCGGTCGAGGGCGGCGAGGGTGTCGGCGTCGAGGGTGGTGTCCAGGGCGCGCAGGGTGTGGTCGAGCTGTTCGACGGTGCGCGGTCCGACGATCGGGCCGGTGACGCCGGGCCGGGTGAGCAGCCAGGCCAGGCCGACGTGGGCCGGGTCGGCGCCGGTCTCGGCGCACAGCCGCTCGTACGCCTCGACGGCGCCGCGCTGCCCGTCGAAGTCGGCGGCCCAGATGCCCGAGCCGCTGCGGACGGCGTTGCCTTCGCGCTGCTTGCGCAGGACGCCGCTGAGCATGCCGCCGTGCAGCGGCGAGTACGGGATCACGCCGACGCCGTAGTGCTGTGCGGCGGGGAGCACTTCCAGTTCGGCCCAGCGGGACATCAGGTTGTAGATCGACTGCTCGGCGACCAGGCCGAGGAAGTGCCGTTCGCGAGCGGCCTCCTGGGCCTGGGCGAGGTGCCAGCCGGCGAAGTTGGAGGAGCCGAAGTACAGCACCTTGCCCTGCTGGCGCAGCACGGAGAACGCTTCCCAGATCTCTTCCCAGGGCGTGTTCCGGTCGACGTGGTGCATCTGGTACAGGTCGATCCGGTCCGTCTGCAACCGCTTCAGCGAGGCGTCGACGGCGCGCCGGATGTGCAGCGCGGACAGCCCGCCCTCGTTGGGCCCGGAGCCGGTCGGGAGGTAGACCTTGGTGGCCAGCACGGTCCGTTCCCGGCGTTCCGGGTCGCCCGCGAACCAGCGTCCGATGATCTCCTCGGTGGACGTCTCGCCCGGCTGGGTGCCGTAGGCGTTCGCGGTGTCGAAGAAGTTGATGCCGTGTTCGTGCGCGCGGTCCATGAGGGCGTGGCTGTCCTGCTCGGAGGTCCGCGAGCCGAAGTTCATGGTGCCGAGGACGAGCCGGGAGACCGAGAGGCCGCTGCGGCCGAGACGGGTGTACTCCATGTGCTCCAACCTTCCGGGAGGGGACGCCAGTTGCATCAACCAGGACGCAGTGAAGCTACAACTTGCAACACGAGTGATGCAAGTAGTCGGCGAACCGGGACTCCGGCGTATGCTTTCCGGCATGACCACGCAGCGGCAGTCGCCCCCCACCGGAAACCGGCCGCTGCGCGCGGACGCCGAACGGACCGTGACGGCCATCCTGGAGGCCGCCGAACGCACCCTCGGCGCCGACCCGGCGGCCACCATGGAGCAGATCGCCGAGGCCGCGGGCGTCGCCCGCACCACCGTGCACCGGCGCTTCGCCACCCGCGAGGCGCTCATCGACGCCCTGGCCACCTGGGCCACCCGGCGCTTCGCCGCCGCGGTGGAGGCCGCCCACCCCGACACCGCCCCGCCCCTGGTCGCGCTCTACCGGACGACCGCCAACGTCCTGGGCATCAAGGCCAGTTGGGGCTTCGCCATGAGTCGGGCCTCCGCCGTCAACCCGGAGGTCGCCCGGATCCACGCCGAGGTGCGTACCACCTGCGAACGGCTCTTCCTCCGCGCCCGGGACGCCGGCGTCCTACGCCCCGACACCGACATCGCCTGGACCCGCCGGGTCTACTACGCCCTCATCCACGAGGCCGCCCAGCACCCCGACGAACACGACCCCGACACCCTCGCCACCCTGGTCGTCGACACCCTCCTGCGCGGCGCCGGCACCCCCCACCCCGACCGCCTCTGACCCACCCAGCCCCACCGCCGCCCACGGGTGCCGGTCAAGCGGATCAGCGTTCAACCAGGGCGGGTTCGAAACCGTCGCCCCCTCCCGCCCAGCGCCGACCCACCCAGCCCCACCGCCACCCACGGATGCCGGTCAGGCGGACTGGCGCTCGATCAGGGTGGGCTCGAAGAGGACGGTGGTGGCCGCGCGGGTGGGGCGGGCGAGGTGGTCGAGGAGGACGCGGGTCATTTCGGCGGCCATCTCCTCGACCGGCTGGCGGACGGTGGTGAGGTGGGGGCGGCCGGCCGTGGCGGCGGAGGAGTCGTCGAAGCCGATCATGGCGATGTCCTCGGGGACGCGGCGCCGATGGTCGGCCAGGACGGCGAGGGCGCCCTGGGCCATCAGGTCGTTGGCGGCGAAGACGCCGTCCAGGTCGGGGTAGCGGCGCAGCAGCGAGGTCATCGCGCGTTCGCCGTCCTCCCGGGTGAAGTCGCCTTCGACGTGCGGGAGTTGGTGGATGCCGTGGTCCGCCATGGCCTCCCGGAAGCCGGAGAGGCGGTCGCGGGCGGCGCGGACGCCGAGCGGGCCGGAGATGGCGGCGACGCGCAGCCGGCCGCGGGCGGCGAGGTGGTCGGCGGCGATCCGGCCGCCCTCGCGGTTGTCGAGGTCGACGCAGGAGAGCGAGAGCGGCGTCGGGGGGCGGCCGAACAGGACGGTGGGGATGCCGGCGGCGAGGAGTTGGGCGGGCAGCGGGTCGCGGCTGTGGGTGGAGACCACCATGGCGCCGTCGGCGTTGCCCTGCCGGAGGTAGGTGAGCGCCTTGTCGCGGGCTTCGGCGCTGTCGGCGAGCATCAGGACGGGGTGCAGGTCGAGCGGGCGCAGGCCGGTGAAGACGCCGCTGACGACGCGTCCGAAGAACGGGTCGGCGAAGATCTCGCCGCCGACGTGGTGGTCGGGGGTCTCGGGGGCGTCGCTGCCGGAGATCACCAGGGCGAGGGCGCCGGTGCGGCGGGTGACCAGGGAGCGGGCGGCGCTGTTGGGGACGTAGCCGGTACGGGCGATGGCCTGGCGGACGGCTTCCTGGATGGCGGGGTCGACGTTCCGGACGCCGTTGATGACGCGGGAGACGGTGGCCCGGGAGACGCCCGCGACCCGCGCCACGTCCTCCAGGGTGGTGGCGCGCTTGAGGGCTTCGCTGCTCATGGGGCCCTTTATAGCACGCTCGGAGAGCGCTCTCCCAGTGCGCTCCGGGCCGTGCTCCGGGCCGTGCTCCGGAGCTGGGCCCGGACCGTGCTCCGGTCCCTGCCCCGGGACGCGGCCCACCGTCCGGCCGGCCGCACCCCCGAGGGCGCGTCCGGTCGGCAGCGGGCGGCGGCGTCCGGTCAGGAACTGTGCTCCTGCCAGCAGATCATGACGGTGGTGGCGGTCATCACGGCGACGTCGGCCCGGCTGCGCGGCGGGGTGCCGAAGGTCTCGGGCAGCTTGGCTACGTCGACGGTGAGCACGAAGCTGTCCTTGCGGACCACGGTGGTGCCGTCGGCGCGCTTGTAGGCGGCCTCGCCGAGGCCGTTCAGGTCGGTGACGGTCCCGGCGCTGCCGCGCAGACCGTCGTACTGGGCGAGGGCGGTGGCGGCGTCGGGGAGTTCCTTGACGGAGAGCGTCATGCTGCCGTCCGGGTAGTGGTACGCGCAGCTGTAGACGCGCTTCTCCCAGGTGGGGGCGAGAGGTTGGGTGATGTCGGTGCCGAGGGCGCCGGCGAGTTCCTGCCGGAAGTAGGGGTTGCAGATCATCGAGGTGGCGTCGGAGGGCCGGTCGGACGCACCGGACGAGGGCGCCGCGGTGGCCGGGCTCGCGGCCGTGCTCGCAGGTGGGGGCGCTGCGGCAGGGGTCACCGCGGACCCGCAGCCGGTGGCGGCGAGCAGGGTCAGCAGTGGCAGCAGGAGCAGCGCGGCGGTGCGGCGAAGCCTCATCGGTGGTCCTCCGTGGGGGTGGGGGCTCGGGCCGGCCCCGCCGCCGGATGTGGGGTCCGTGGCGGCGGGGCCGGTGTCCGCGGTGGGTGCTGCGGCTCAGGGGGCTTGGACCGACCGGCACATGGAGGGCGGCGTCGCGGGCCGATGGCTGTCGCCCGGACGGCTTCTCCTCGGTCGCCGTGGCTCCGCCACGGCTCCCTCGTCGGCACCGCCCGGACTCGGCCCTCACCCCGCTCCTTCACCCACCCTCCATGTGCCGGTCGGTCTTACGGCAGAAGGTACTGCTCGTTGAGCGCCGCGCCCCTACCGGGCTGGGTCTCGTCGTAGCCGCGGGCGTTGCACTGGAGGCCGCCGACGATGCAGTGGTCGACCAGTGCGGCCAGGGTGGGCGCGTCCCAGGCGTTGAAGAAGTCGTAGTGGAAGGAGAAGCCCCGTCCGCTGGAGAGGTGGAGCTGGGCGAGGTCGTTCAGGTTGGCCGGGAAGGCCATCTTGAACTCGATCATCGGCAGCGCGACCGGGTGGTCGGCGGGGCAGACGCCGTCGATGGGGTAGGCCATGTGGCTCTTGTGGTCGGGGGTGTCCAGGTACAGGCCGTTCCAGCAACTGGGGGCCTGGAAGCGGATGTTGAGCTGGCCGCCGCCGGGGCACTCGGTGGGCAGGTCGGAGGTGTGGTAGCTGTTGCCGCACTCCCAGCCGGCCACGTACCCGGGGTGGGTGGTGAAGTCGGTGGCGCTGTCGGTGGGGCTGGCGACGACGAACCGCAGGCCGGCCGGGAAGGGGCGGACGGCGGTGTAGTCGTTGATGCCGCTCTTGTAGTAGATGGTCTGCAGGCCGACCGGGTCGACGGCGGTGCTGCCGTCGTACATGGTGGGCATCCAGTAGCCGGACTTGTCGCCGGGGGCGAGGCAGCTGGTGGTGCTGGCCTGCAGGGATTCCAGGGTGGAGTCGGCGTTGGTGTTGAGGGCCCCCATGAAGGTGTGCATGTGGGAGGCGCCGGGCTTGCCCGGGAAGACGATCGGGTCGTCGGGCAGGTCGTGGGTGGCGGTGCAGTTGGCCTGGAACTCGTGGAAGTAGGCGTGCGCCGGGTTGCCGGTGGCCGGGGTGGCGCCGGTGACCTGGGGGTTGGCCAGGACGTAGCCGGAGCCGCCGCCGGACGCGGCGACCTGCCCGTAGACCTTGAACTCCTCCAGCGAGTACCCGTACTGGGTGCCGCGCTTGGTGAGGTTGAGCCGGACGTAGCGTCCGCTGCCGGCCAGGTCGATCTGCTCGGTGCCGCCGGTGCCGTTGGCCTGGGTGTAGACGGTGTTCCAGGTGGTGGCGTCGTTGCTGGTCTGCAGCTGGTAGCCGCTGGCGTACGCGGCCTCCCAGTCCAGTTCGACGTGGCTGACGCTGGCGGTGCCGCCCAGGTCGATCTGGACCCACTGCGGGTCGCTCCAGGCGCTGGCCCAGCGGGTGGCGAGGTTGTTGTCGGCGACGGCCGCGGCGGGGAAGCTCGCGCTCTCCACGGACGAGGCGGTGACCGGCTTGGACTGGCTGATCAGCGGGTCGGCCGCGGCGGCCGCCTGCTGGGCGAGGACGCCGCCGGTGAGGGCGCCGGCCGCGAGGATCGCGGCGACGGCGCCGGCGAGCGCGGTGCGGTGGGGCGCGCCGCGCGAGGTGCGGTGTTTCATCGGACCTCCGGAAGAGGAAGGGTGGGTGGGGGACCCGGTGCCGCGCGGCGCTCCCAGCCGCGCGGCACCGGGGGTCTGTGGGGGGGCGGGGGCGTCCGGTCCGGTGGCACGGGCCGGACGTCCCCGGTTCACTGGCGGCGGGTCAGGCGTAGACGCCGAACTCGTACATCGAGTAGCCGTAGGCGGTGCCGCGCTGGGTCATGTTGACCCGGACGTAGCGGCCGCTGCCGTTGACGTCGATGTCGTCGATGCCGCCGGTGCCGTTGGCCTGGGTGTAGACGGTCGTCCAGTTGGTGCCGTCGGCGGAGGTCTGGATCTGGTACGCCTTGCCGTACGCGGACTCCCAGCCGAGCTGCACGTGCTTGAACGAGGTGGTCTGGCCCAGGTCGACCTGGAGCCACTGCGGGTCGGCCCACTCGCTGGCCCACCGGGTGGACCAGTTGCCGTCGGTGGTGTTGGACGGCGGGTAGGGGGCGCCGTTGCCGGTGGCCTGGTAGGTCGAGGCGGTGGTCGGCTTGCCCTTGGCGACGTTGGTGCCGCTGGGGACGGGGGCGACGGTGCGGAAGGACTTGGACTCGATGCCGACGTTGCCGTGGCCGTCGTAGGCGTAGACGTAGACCTTCCAGACGCCCAGGGTCTTGGGCGCGGTGGCGGTGAACTGGCCGTCGCCGGTCTGGGTGAAGCGGACCTGGCCGAAGCCGGTGCCGCCGTCCACGTACTTGGAGCTGTAGTACAGCTGGTAGCGGACCAGGTCGCCGTCGGGGTCGGTGGCGGGCGCGCTGACGGTGAAGGTGCCGCCGGCCGGGACGTCGGCGGTCCGGCTCAGCGTGACGTTCGGCATCACCGGCGGGGTGTTGCCGGACTTCGCGCTGCCGCCGTAGGACGTGGCGACGGAGTAGTAGGCGGGCTGCTTCCAGCCGCCGGGGATCAGGTTGAACCAGGTGCCGCCGAAGTCGTTCTCGGTGCCGTAGTTGAAGATGGTGGCGCCGAGCGCGACGCCGGTGTGGCCGGAGATGCAGTTCCAGGCGCTGGTGTAGCCGTCGCGCTTCTGGGTGTCGGTGGGCTGGGTCGGGACGCCGTTGGCGTCGTTCGGGACCTCCCACTCGCCGGCGTCGCCGGTCTCGGTGACGATGTACGGCTTGGTGTAGCCGCCGTTGATCCAGTCCTGCTTGACGTTGCAGACCGCGCCGTAGGAGTTGACGGCCAGCAGGTCGAGGCTGGGGGTGTACTGCTTGTAGTACGTCCAGGCGCCGGTGTAGGCGTCGGTGGAGGTGACCGGGTGGTCGGGGTCGATGGCGTGGATCGCCTGGGCGACCTGCTCGACGAACTGGGCGTAGGCGACGCGCTCCTGTTCCACGGTGGCGCCGGTGTAGGCGTGGTCCTGGGTGGTGAGGATGACCTCGTTGCCGACGTCCCACATCAGGGTGCCGGGGTGGTCCTTGTAGGTGGTCACCCACTGCTTGATGGAGTCGAGGGTGCTGTTCTTGTAGGCGGTGTCGTTGACGTAGTCGGCGCCCTGGTTGAGCCAGAAGCCGTTGACCACCTTGATGCCGTACGCGGCGGCGGCGTCCAGCAGCGGCTTGCTGCTCGCGTCGGTGCCCCAGGTGCGGACGGTGTTGACGCCCAGCGCCTTGAGGTCGCGCATGTGCGCGTCGGCGGTGGACTGGGCCGGGCCCCAGGTGACGCCCTTGAGCTGGTAGGGCTGCCCGTTGACGCTCAGGCTCCAACTGCCCTGTCCGCCGGTCACCTTGACGGTGTTCTTGCCGGTGGGGACGGGCGGGTCGGTGAGCGGGGCGGGGGCGGTGCCGGTGGTGGTGGCGACCCGGACGGCGCCGATGGACAGCGCGCCGCCGGAGGTGGTGGTGGCGGCGGGCGTGGTGCAGCCGCAGACGCTGTCGGGGAAGGAGCCGCCGATGCCGAGGTTGAACACCAGCTTGAAGCCGTGGTCGACGGCGTTCTTCCAGTCGGTGGTGCCGACCTGGGACTCGTTGACCTGCCAGATCTGCCGGCCGTCGAGGTACCAGCGGATCTGCTCGTCGCTGGTGGTGCGGTCGATGACCTGGCTGTAGGTGTGGTAGTCGCTCTGGCAGCCGGGGCAGGAGGCGAGTCCGCTGGTCATGCCGTTGTACTCGTTGCAGTTGCCGCCGGGGGCGGTGCCGCAGTGCAGGGTCGCGGAGGTCTGGCTGCGGCCGTTGACGTCCTCCAGGATGTCGCTCTCGCCGGTGCCGGGCCAGCCGCCGCTGCGGTCGTTCGCGCCGATGGCGCGGAAGGACGGCCAGTAGCCGGTGGCGTCGGCGACGCCGGGCTGCTTGATCTGCGCGGAGATCAGCAGCTGTCCGCCGGCGGGGGCGGCGAAGTCGGTGCGCTTGCTCTCCACCCGGCCGGAGGTCCAGGCGCCGCCGCCGTCGCGCACCGCGGTCAGGTTGAGGTGGTGGTTGCCGTCGAGGGCGACGTTGGCGGGGTCGGCGGTGTCGGTCTGGACCTCGCCGGTGCCCCAGTTGGCGGCGCCGCCGGGCTCCGAAGTGCCGGTGCGGACCGTCCAGTTGTCGGCGGACGGGGCGCTGCCGCCGCTGCCCGCGAAGTCGTCGCCGAACACGGTGGTCCAGTCGCCGGGCGGGGTGGTGCCGGTGGGGGTCGGCGTCGGGCTGGGGCTCGTGGAGGCCCCGCCGCCGGTGAACACCTTGAACTCCCAGACGGAGTAGCCGTACCCGGTGGCCCGGGCGGTGCCGTACAGGCGGACGTAGCGGGCGGTGCCGGAGACGGCCTGGGTCTCGGTGCCGCCGGCGCCGGTGGTGGTGCTGTACGCGTCGGTCCAGGTGCTGCCGTCGGTGGACAGCTGGATCCGGTACGCCTTGGCGTAGGCGCTCTCCCAGACCACGGCGGTGCCGCAGACGCTCTGCGCGGAGCCGAGGTCGACCTGCAGCCACTGCGGGTCGGCGGCGGCGCTGGACCAGCGGGTGCCGGTGTCGCCGTCGACGGCGTTGGACGCGGGGGTGCCGTAGTTCTCGGTGGACGAGGCGGTCGCGGCCTTGCCCTGGGCGGCGTTGGCGGTGCCGCAGCCCTGGGGGGCGCCGCCGGCGGCCCCGTAGACCTGGAACTCCCAGAGCGAGTAGCCGTACCCGGTGGCCCGGGCGGTGCCGTACATCCGCACGTAGCGGGCGGTTCCGGTGACCGGGACGGTCTCGGTGCCGCCGGCGCCGTTGGCGGTGGTGTACGCGGTGGTCCAGGTGCTGCCGTCGGTGGACAGCTGGATCTGGTAGCCCTTCGCGTACGCCGCCTCCCACTGCAGGGTGACGGAGCTGAGCGCGGCGGGCGCGCCGAGGTCGACCTGCAGCCACTGCGGGTCGGCGGCGGCGGAGGACCAGCGGGTGCCGGTGTCGCCGTCGACGGCGTTGGACGCGGGGGTGCCGTAGTTCTCGGTGGACGAGGCGGTCGCGGTCTTGCCCTGGGAGAGCAGGACGGGCGCGGCCTGGGCCCGGGTGGCGGGCAGCAGCAGGACCAGGGCGGCGACCAGGGCGGCGGCGAGGGCCGCCGCCAGGGTGCGGGTCGGGGGTGCGGAGGCGGTCGGCCGCACGGGCCGGGGCGTGCGCAGGGGCGGGGCGGGCATGGGGGCTCCCGATCGGGTGGGGTGGGGGCGGCACCGTCGAGGGCCGGTGCCCGGATCAGGGAGAGCGCTCTCTCACTACGCCAGTGATGGTTGCCCCGTTGTTTCATCCGTGTCAAGGGCGGCGACCGGTGGTTCGCTGGCGAAACTTCGCCAAACCCCATCCATGGCAGCGATGTTCTGCGGTCCAACCTCTTGACGGGATGCGGGTGGAGCGGCCAAGCTCCGGTTGCCGCCCCGGGAGAGCGCTCTCCCATCGAGTGTTCCCGGGGCTCCCCCAGCGATGCCCTGCCACCCCTCTGCGAGGAGCCGTCCCATGCCCGTCCCCCTGCCCCGCACCGGCCCCAGAGGCCGCCTGCTCGCCACCTCCGCGCTGCTGGTGCTGGCCCTGGCCGCGACCACCTCCTGCTCCAGCTCCGGCTCCGGCGGCGGCGCTTCCGCGGACGAGGACCCCAACGCCAAGATCACCCTGACGGTGAACCTGTTCTCCGACTTCGGCTACGCGGACCTGTACAAGGAGTACGAGCAGGCCCACCCGAACGTCACCATCAAGGAGAACCGCGCCGACATGGGCGCGCACCACCAGAACCTGCACGCCCACCTGCTGGCCGGCTCCGGCACCGCCGACATCGAGGCGATCGAGATCGGGCAGGTCGCGGGCTTCCAGCCGGAGGCCGGGAAGTTCCTCAACTTCCTGGACAACGGCGTCAGCAAGGACCAGTGGGTGCCGTCCAAGACCGCGCCCGCCTCCAGCCCGGACGGCAAGGTGCTGTTCGGCCTGGGCACCGACATGGGCGGCATGGCGCTGTGCTACCGAACCGACCTGTTCAAGGCGGCCGGCCTGCCCACCGACCGCGAGCAGGTCGCCGCGCTGATGAAGGACTGGCCGTCCTACCTGGCCGCCGGCAAGCAGTTCCTGGCCGCCAGCCCGAACAAGGACGTCCGCTGGTTCGACAGCGGCGGCAACCTGTTCACCTCGATCCTGGCCCAGGCCCCGCAGGGCGTCTACGACGCCGACGGCAAGGTCGTGGTCACCTCCAACCCGGCCGTCAAGCAGTCCTTCGACCTGGTGGCCGGCGCCATCAAGGACGGCGAGTCGGCGGGCATCCAGGCGTTCACCCCCGCCTGGGACACCGGCTTCCAGAAGAGCCAGTTCGCCACCGTGGCCTGCCCGGCCTGGATGAGCTACGAGTTCAAGGCCAACCCGCCCGCCGACGGCGGCAAGTGGGACATCGCCCGGATCCCCGGCGGCGGCGGCAACTGGGGCGGCTCCTACCTGAGCGTCCCGAAGGCCGGCAAGCACACCAAGGCCGCCGCCGAACTCGCCAAGTGGCTCACCGCCCCCGCGCAGGAGGCCCGGCTGTTCAAGGAGAAGGGCTACTTCCCCTCCGACCAGGCCCTGTGGACCCAGCCCGACATCGCCGAGCACACCGACCCGCTGTTCAACGACGCGCCCACCGGAAAGATCTTCTCCCAGTCGGCCCGCGACCTGAGCCCGCAGCCGCTCGGCGCGCACGGCGCCGAGATCGGCACCGCCATCGGCAACGCGCTGACCTCGATCGAGCAGGGCAAGGCCGACCCGGACGGCGCCTGGAAGCAGGCCCTCAAGGACGTCGACAACATCGTCAACTGAGGCCCTGCTCCCCGAGACCCGCGGTGCCGGTGCGGACCTGACGCCGCACCGGCACCGCGCCACCCGCCTGCCCCGGGCCCCCGCCTGC